>JAYENB010000316.1:0-7435 GCA_034721855.1 Bacteroidota bacterium | reverse complement strand
CAACTCATTTATATCCATACCCTATAATCACTTTCACCCTTTTACCAACCATCCCCCTCAATCTTTTCTATTCTTCTCTCCCATGTTGGCTGCATCCAGCATGGTTTTATTTTCAACAAACACACAAACATAAGAAAAAAATTTGAAAGAAAAACCGCATCTGCAAGCATAGTTTTCAACAATTATTTAACATTTACGCATTGCCAAGAAAAACCCATCACCAGTATAGGCGGAAGCTAAAACCTTTTGACTCCCGTCTTCGCCAACTCGCTCCCGTCTCCCGTCTTCGGACTTCCGACTTCCACCCCAATATTTATTTGCACGGCTGAAAAAAATCCGGCATCTTTGAAGTAAATACAAAGCGATTATGGAAATATCAAATTACCCGTCAGTATTGCTGGAACAAGCTGTAAATGAATTCAGTAAATTTCCCGGCATAGGCAAACGCACAGCCCTCCGTCTGGTGCTGCATCTGCTCAATCAGGATAAATCAGAGATTGAACATTTTAGTAAAGTCATTGATGAACTCGGAAAAAACCTGAAATTTTGTTCCATCTGCCATAACATTTCAGACACCGAAATTTGCAACATCTGTGCAGACCGGAAACGCGATCACAGCACCATCTGCGTGGTGGAAAACGTCAGGGATGTGATGGCCATAGAAAACACAAATCAATACGGTGGTGTGTATCATGTGCTTGGAGGCATTATCTCCCCCATGGACGGCATCGGCCCCGGCGATCTGCATATACATTCCCTGGTAGAGCGTGTAGCCGGCAAAGACATTAAAGAACTCATCCTCGCTCTGCCCACCACCATGGAAGGCGATACCACCTCGTTTTACTTGTACCGCAAGCTGGCGGATTATGATGTGGACATCACCAGTATTGCCCGTGGCGTGGCTGTGGGTGATGAACTGCAATACGCCGATGAAATTACACTCGGACGCTCCATTGTCAATCGGGTGGCGTTTAAAGCGAATGAGGACTGAAGTCAGAAGTCCGAAGACGGAAGTTGGAAGTCGGAAGTCGGAAAGAAAACATAGGTTTAAAAATAGATTAATCAGTTCATTTAATCTGTAGAATCTGCTGATTAGTAACATTGGATAATATATTTGTGATCCGTCTTCGCCAACTCGCCCCATCGCTCTATCGCTCTATCGCCAACTCGCTCCAGACTCCGGTATCCCGACTTCATTCCACAATCTTCTGACTTCGGTCTTCGGTCTTCGGACAAATTTTTATATCTTTGAAAGCATTAATAACTAAAAATTGAACATTATGATAAAAGACCTTAATTCGATTTATTCCCGCAGCGCTCAGGGCATGCAACGCTCAGCTATCCGTGAAATTCTCAAATTAACCCAGCAACCGGATATTATATCCTTTGCCGGGGGATTGCCCTCACCAGAAAGTTTTCCGGTGGATGACATCAAAGAAGTCAGCAACGATGTGTTGAATGAAAATGGCACCACAGCCCTTCAATATGGTACCACAGAGGGATATCAACCCCTGCGTGAGGAAATCCTCAAGCGATACAAAAGTGAAGGTTTAGATGTCGGGCTGGACAACCTGATAATCACCACAGCTTCACAACAGGGCCTTGATTTGCTTGGCAAAATTTTCATCAACCCGGGCGATAAAATTGTGTGCGGCCTCCCCTCCTACCTTGGTGGTCTCAGTGCGTTCCGTACTTATGGTGCAGACCTCGAAGGCATCAAATTTGATGAACACGGCATGCGCAGCGATAAGCTGGAAGAAAAACTCAACATACTCATTGATCAGGGAAAGAAACCCAAATTCATCTATGTCATCCCCGATTTTCAAAATCCGGCAGGCGTTACCATGCCTGAATTCCGCCGTCGCGAAATTATTGACATTGCGCATAAATACGACATATTGATTGTCGAAGACAGCCCTTACCGCGAATTGCGTTTCGATGGTGAATCACAACCCATGATGTATCAAATGGATGGCTCGGAACAAGTCATTACGCTGGGAACCTTTTCAAAAATCCTCGCTCCCGGCTTCCGCATCGGGTGGGTGCTGGCCAACGCTGAAATTGCAGACAAATTTGTGGTGGCAAAACAGGCCGCCGATTTGTGTACCCCGCCCTTTGTGCAAATGATCGTAGCTAAGTACATGGAAAAAGGATACCTTGAAAAGAACCTGAAAAACACCATTAACTCGTACCGCATCAAACGGGATACCATGCTTGAAGGTTTTCGTAAGCACATGCCGGACGGTGTCACCTGGACCGAACCCGAAGGTGGTTTGTTCCTGTTCCTGTATATGCCTGAACACATGGACGCCGAAGCCATTTTTGAAAAAGCCATTGAGAAAAAAATAGCCTATGTGCTGGGTAGCGTTTTCCATTGTGATGGCAGCGGCAAGAACACCATGCGGCTGAATTTTTCATTCCCCACCCTGGAGCAAAACATAACGGGCGTGAAAAAACTGGCAGAACTGATCAAAGAAAATATTCGGCTACGCCCTTTTGCATAACATCCAAGACGATAGCACGATTGCACGAAAGCACGATGGGGCGAACAGAACCCGAAACCCGAAACCCGAAACACTAAATCATGCTTAAACTGTCGGTAATAATTGTCAATTACAACGTAAAACACTTTCTTGAACAGTGTTTACATTCTGTGTTTAAAGCCATTCAGGACATTGACGCAGAAGTGTTTGTTGTTGATAATAATTCAGTGGACGGTTCTGCACGGATGATCCGCAACAAATTCCCGGAAGTCAAACTCCTTGCCAACAAGGAAAACCTTGGGTTTTCAAAGGGAAACAACCAGGCCATTGAACAAGCGTCGGGGGAATACGTTTTGTTGCTCAACCCAGATACCATTGTGGAAGAAGACAGTTTTTCCAAAATCATCGCCTACACCGACAGCCATCAGGACGTGGGAGGTCTGGGGGTAAAAATGATCGACGGCAAAGGCGATTTCCTCCCTGAAAGCAAACGGGGACTACCCACCCCTGCTGTGGCCTTTTACAAAATTTTCGGCTTATCACGTTTGTTTCCCAAATCAAAACGTTTTGGGAAATACCATCTGTCATACCTGGATAAAAACAAAACTCACGAGGTGGATATCCTTTCCGGTGCCTTTATGTGGATGCGCAAAGCCGCTCTCGACAAAACCGGGTTGCTGGATGAAGATTTCTTTATGTACGGTGAAGATATTGATCTGTCTTACCGCATCACACAGGCAGGGTATAAAAATATTTATTTTCCCGGAACCACCATCATCCATTACAAAGGAGAAAGCACCAAAAAGGGCAGCATCAACTACGTGCGTATTTTTTACCAGGCGATGATCATTTTTGCCAACAAGCATTTTACGCGGAAAAAAGCCAGGCTATACGCCAATTTAATCAACACAGCCATCTATTTCAGGGCTGCGCTTGCTGTATTGGTACGCTTTTTCAAAAGGCTGTTCATTCCGTTGATAGATGCCCTGGTCATCTTTGCCGGGTTTCTGCTGATAACACCATGGTGGGAAACTTACAAATTTCACAACCCTGATTATTACCCTGATAACTTTTTCATCACCCTGGTACCTGCCTACATCCTAATTTGGCTAATCAGCGTGTTTTTAAGTGGCGGATACGACAAACCCACACGCCTGATCAAACTTATCCGCGGGATCATAGGCGGGGCGTTGTTGATTTTGGTTATTTACTCCCTCCTGCCCGAATCGTACCGTTTTTCACGGGCGTTGATTATCCTCGGATCGGTATGGACACTCATAACTGTTCCGGTTGTCAGGATCGCAGGGACAGCGCTTAACATACACGGCTTTCATATCTATTCACGCCGCCGGAAACGCGTTGTGATTGTGGGCAGAGAAACCGAAATTGAGCGTGTGGGAAATTTGCTGAATAAATCCAACATCAACCATAAGGTTATGGGCAACGTAAGTCCGGATGAGGATTATACAAATGAATTTTTCCTTGGCAACATCAATCAGCTTGATGAAATCATCAACATACATAAAGTGGATGAAATCATCTTTTGTGCCCGCGACATCAGCTCACAGGACATCATTTCCACCATGCTTTCACTGTCGGGAACAAAAGCTGCATTCAAAATTGCTTCGCCCGATGGCATATCCGTTATCGGGAGCAACAGCATCAACACGGCAGGCGATCTGTACACATTGCAACTCAATACCATCAGCACGCCTGAAAATAAACGCAAAAAACGCATCGTGGACATTGCGGTAAGCCTCATGGTCATTGCATTGTTGCCGGTATGTATGATCATCACAAAAAGCGTATGGGGCATCATCCGCAATGCATTTCTTGTCTTATTCGGAATAAAAAGCTGGGTGGGGTATGCATACACCGAACAACAAGACGATTACCGCATACCGGTCATTAAGAAAGGCATTCTCACCACCGCTTCGCCATACCGTAAAAACAATGTGGACAACGCCGAAAAAGCCCGGCTTAATTTGAATTATGCAAGGGATTATCAGGTACAGCAGGATCTTATCATTATTTTTAGATCATTAAAAAGGATGGGACAATGAAAACCAACAACATCAAATTGAGAGCGATAGAGCCTGAGGACATTGACTTTTTGTATCAATGTGAAAACGATCCGGATGTCTGGCATGTCAGCAACACACACCTCCCCTTCTCAAAACATACATTGCGCCGGTACATTGATCATGCCAATGAAGACATCTTTTTGCATGGACAAATCCGTTTCGTTGTTGCAGAACACAACAATGCCCCCTGTGGCATGCTTGACTTTTTTGATTTTGATCCCTTTCACCGGCGGGCAGGCATTGGCATCATTATCTGCAAAGAAAAACGCAACAAAGGTTACGCAAAGGAAGCGCTCAGCCTGGGGATAAACTATGCTTTTGAATACCTGAACCTGCATCTGTTGTACTGCAACATCAGTGAGTCCAATACCGTAAGCAGGCATTTGTTTGAATCGGCGGGGTTTACACAGTGTGGGGTAAAAAAAGACTGGCTAAAAACCAAAACTGATTTTGAAAATGAGTTGATGTATCAGCTTATCAATCCCGCTGGGTGACAAGCCGGAACTCTTTATACGCCCGTTGCCAGATATCCCAGGCTTTATCTGCCTGTTCTGTCAGCATCCCAAAACCATTGCGAATTAAAGCGCCCTGTTTTTCACAGGCGTTCAGGAAGGCTGTTTTTTTGGGGTTATAAATCAAATCAATAACTACATGCTGATCTGTAATATACTGATAGGGAATATCCGGTTTTTCATCTGTACGCGGATACATGCCGACCGGGGTACAATTAATCACCAGGGGGTGTGTTATCAACACTTCTTTATTGATTTCATCGTACCTGATCTGATCATCATACATGGGGTCCCTTGACGCTATCAGGCACCGGACACCGTGCAGTTTTAAAGCATAACACACCGTGCGTGATGACCCTCCACTACCGAGAATCAAAGCTTTTTCAGGCAATTTGACATTATCCAACAGTTTATCCACACCCACAACATCGGTATTGTAGCCTTTGAGCAATACTTTATCTTTTAAATTCAATATAGTCACTGTGTTGACGGCGCCAATACTCATGGCTAACGGATCCAAATCATCAAGGTAAGGAATAACCAGTTCTTTATACGGGGTGGTCACATTCAGGCCGAATAAATTGGGATGAGATGCCAGTATTCTTGGCAAACGCTGAATTTCGGAAATGGGGAACAGATGATATTTTACATCACTAATGCTTTCGCTTGCAAACTTATTTTCAAAGCATGTCTTTGAAAAAGCATGATCAAGCGGGTACCCTATTAATCCGTATTCTCTCAAGCCTGTGTCTTTTTTTGCGGTGCAAATATACGAGAATAGATTCAAAAAAAAATTTTTCACGTGCTTAATTATACACCTTAGTAACTTGTTTGGGGGTAACTTATTGTATTCGCTAAACGAGTAGCACAGGTACAAAAAAAAGGCCACCCGGAGACAACCTTTTTTTTAATAGATATTTTGGTTGTAATTTATTTTTTGTTGTCAAGCAGCATGAATTCATTCAGGCGGATTTCCGTGGAATACCGTTTTTCGCCGTCTTTTTCCCACTGTTTGTTTTCAAGTTTGCCTTCAACCAGTAGCTTTGAACCTGACTGACATTTGTCTGCCAGGAATTTTGCTGCTCCGTTCCATGCTACCACGCGGTGCCAGGTGGTTTTTTGCTGGCGATTACCACTGTTGTCTTTGTAATACTCGTTTGTCGCCAGGCGCAGGTTAAGTACGTGGTTGTTGTTGTCAAGTTCTCTCAATTCGGGATCTCCACCGAGATTTCCAATTAAAATTACGCGATTTACTAAATTGTTCATAATTCAAAAATTTAAGTTAAACATTCAATTATTTCGTTTTTACTGTTTTGCCTTTTGGCGTTTTTTCAACAGCACGATGCAAACATACAACCTCCAACAAACATCATTCGGTTAAAAACCATTTGCTTGCGTTTAACATTCGTTTGTAAGCATTTGATAATGGTTTTATAACTTATTTTCTGTGATTTAAATTTATTTGTGTTATAATTCGTTTTGATCATTTTTACACTAACTTTGCAATAGAACTTCTTTATTTTTGAAAATAAATAGAAAAATATTGCATTATGAAAAAATTAAGCCTTATTGTACTTGTTGTTGCCGGTGTAATGTGTGGAAAATCCATCATGGCACAAGACCAAATCATTAAACTTGATTTAGCTAATTTGTCATTGGGAGAAATACGGTTGAATTATGAGTATGTTATCAATGAAAACCAGTCGGTGATGTTGAAAACCGGTGGCATGATTCCTCATAAAATACCATCTTTTATTTATAATGCATCACAAGTAGAAGCGGAATACGGCGGAGAATCGGATTTAAAAAGCAATATGGGTGCTTTTAACATTGCTTTAGAGTATCGGTTTTATCCCAGTTCCCCGGCCCCAAATGCATTTTACATTGCTCCTTATATCCGCTATACCAAATACAATTTCAGTACTTCCGTGCTCTATGAAGATGAACTCACTGAAACTGAATACCAGGATATGGAGACCGATGCACAGGACCATGCTGAACCCCTGCCCAATGGGAATTACAACATGAAAGGCCATGGCTTGTTCAGTGGCGCTTTTAAACGCGTTGGCGGCGGGGTTGCTTTTGGATACCAATGGATATTTAACAATGACATCACCCTCGACTGGACAATCATTGGCTTGGGTGTGGAAAGCTGGAACGTAGCCATTGAAGCCAAAAACGTAACGGACGGTTATGACCCTGACCTGGAACAATGGACAGAAGACATTAATAACGAATCAGAAGATTTCTTCATGATCGGGAACAAAATTGATGTCACTACCCACAGCGATTACGTTGAAGTCAGTGTTCCGCTTACCGTTCCAAGCATTTACGGTGGCATCAGTATTGGGTATGC
>JAYENB010000315.1:0-7474 GCA_034721855.1 Bacteroidota bacterium | reverse complement strand
TTTAATTCCGGAACAGCAACTGCAATCATTCTAATAATTAGTTTTATTGGTCATTTTTTAGATTAATTAGAGCAATTAGAAATTAGGTCAATTAACAGTTATTTAATTTTAAAATGTGAACAGTTACGAATAGAGCCACCGTTATTAATCGTTATTTACAGAAACCTTTATGACTGATTAGTGACGAAAGATATTTTCTCTATATTTGATCCCTTATGCTATTCCTTAGATTACTGAAAGAAAGTGTGAATTTTGCTTTACAATCCCTTAGGGTGAATAAACTAAGGACATTGTTGTCCCTGTCAGGGATAACCATTGGCATATTTGCCATGATCTCTGTTTTTACGGTGGTGGATTCCCTTGAGCGGCAAATCAGGGAGTCTGTTTCAGAACTCGGGGATGACATTATTTATATCCAAAAATGGCCATGGGAATTTTCTCAGAATTATGCCTGGTGGAAATACCTGAAAAGACCGGTACCGGATATGGACGAGTACAAAGCCATCAAAGAGCGTGCAAGATACATCAAATCATGTACATTTATGGCAAGCACCAGCCAGACCATCAGTAGAAAAAACATTTCTATGAGTAACACCGGTGTTTTGGTAGCTACGTACGATTATAAAGACAACCGTGCTTTTGACATCAAAAAAGGCCGTTATTTTACCGCTTCCGAAGCACAACAAGGCAGAAACCTCGCTGTTATTGGATATTCAGTTGCAAAAGAACTGTTCCCGTATTCCACACCAATAGGCAGGGAAATCAAAATTGCCGGCAACCGCGTTAATGTCATCGGGGTGTTTGAAAAAGAAGGTGAGAACATGATGGTTTCTACCAGCCATGATAACCTTGTTTTGCTCATGGCCAATTATGGCAGGCGCTTGTTTGATATCGACAGTGAAAGCCTGAACCCTATGATTTTGGTTACCGCATCAGAAAACGCTGACATCGAACAGGTCAACGATGAGCTGGAAATCATCATGCGTTCAGAACGAAGGCTCAGCCCTATGGAAGAACCTGATTTTGCACTCAACCGCGCCAGCATGATTTCACAGGGAATCGATAAAATATTTGCTACCCTTGACATTGCTGCCATTATTATCGGAGGGTTTGCTATTTTGGTGGGGGGCTTCGGCATAGCTAACATAATGTTCGTATCAGTAAAAGAACGAACCCGTATCATTGGAATCCAAAAAGCCATAGGGGCAAAATCCGGTTTTATCCTTACCCAGTTTTTGTGCGAAGCGGTTGTACTTTCGCTGATCGGAGGCATTTTTGGCCTGGTTTTAATATGGATTGGAACCATCATCGGCACCCAGATCATTGATTTTAAACTGGTGCTGGGCATTAATAATATCCTGATGGGATTGATGATCAGTGGCGGCATTGGTGTTGTTTCAGGGTTTTTGCCGGCAAGACAAGCTGCCAACCTTGACCCTGTCATTGCCATGGGGAAAGTATAGGGGACTTCTAATATACCGGTTGGGCTATGCGTAGTGCAGTTTTCGAAGAACTTCACTTTTATTTTCTTTTTTTTTGAATATCGAACACCGAACACTGATTAACGATTTTTGATTTATTACTCTGTTTTTAGACTTGAAGATACCGCCTGTGTAACACTGATTTATCATCGGTTTGTTTTATAAGTTGTTAATTAAATAACAATAAAACATTCTGTTTGATAACAAGTGTAGATGTTTTGGGTGTATCCCGCTGCTTTTGCAGCTTTTTGCCACCACCGCCCCACATGATTTACAAGCCGCCCGCCTGATAAAATCCTTGATAACCTCCCCAAAATAAGCCAGAATTTCCTTATTTTAGCCCTATGATTTCATCTCAATTTGTACATTAGCCTTTTAATCATTAGATTTGAGATTGTTACAAAATGCATATAATGGAAAATCAAATCATACTATACCAGGCCGAAGATGAAACCACCAGTCTTGAAGTAAGGGTAAAGAATGAAATGGTGTGGCTCAACAGGCATCAGATAGGCTATTTATTTGA
The DNA here is from genome assembly GCA_034721855.1 of Bacteroidota bacterium. Taxonomy (GTDB): domain Bacteria; phylum Bacteroidota; class Bacteroidia; order Bacteroidales; family ML635J-15; genus JAQIBY01. The sequence continues at coordinate 5,467 of JAYENB010000315.1, read as the reverse complement.
TAGAGACATTAAAACAATTGGCAAACATATTAACAATGTATTTAATGAAAACGAGCTTGATAAAAATTCAACTGTCGCAAATTTTGCGACAGTTCAAAATGAAGGAGGAAGGATTGTTGAAAGGCAAATTGAATTCTACAATCTCGATGTTATTATTTCCGTTTAAAGATTGCATGAGATTTCAAGGGATATACCTTTATTTTTTCCTGAGTTCTAAATATTTCTCCTTATCATGCCATTACCCCATCGCCAACTCGCCCCATCGTACTTTCATGATAAGCGATAAAATTCAATTTCCCCATTTCATTGCGCCTTAGCGTCTTCGCGGTTACAGGCGGGAACAATTGTATGCACCTGAATAGTTGCGACTTTTTAGACCGCACTCATCAATGCAGCGACACTATCTTTTCTATCAACACTTCAGCCAATTTGATTTTGGATTCCGCAGTCCACCCGGCAATGTGTGGTGAAAAAAGCACATTGTCCATGACAGCAAGTGCTTTGAAATCTGCATGTTCAGTCAGGTTTTTGGTGCTCTCAAAGCTGTGTTCTTCATATTCAATCACATCAAGACCGGCTGCCTGCACTTTCCCGTTTTTCAATGCATCAACAAGCGCGCTGGTTTTTACAACATGTCCCCGCGAGGTGTTCAGCAAAACAATGGGTTTATGAAACGCATTGAACCAGCTTTCATCTGCGAGGTAAAAATTCTTTTCATCTAACGGAATATGTAAACTTACGACATCGGCATCCCTGAAAATTGTGTCCATGTCACATTCGGTTACCGCATCAGGCGCATAATCCGTTTTGTATTTGTCATAAGCAAGCACCTTGCATGAAAACCCTTGCAAACGTGCGGCAAATTCAGACCCCATATTGCCAAAACCAATAATCCCTACGGTTTTTTTCTTGAGTTCCATCCCCCTGTTTTCTTCCCGCTGCCATACCCCGTTCCTGACCTGTCTGTCACAACGGTTCAGGTGATTTAGCAGGTTCAGCAACATGCCCATGGTATGTTCGGCCACAGCATCCCGGTTGCCTTCGGGCGAGTTGAGGCAATGGATGCCTTTTTTTTCGGCGTAATCAACATCAATGGATTCCATGCCTGCGCCCACCCGTGCAAGGAATTGAAGTTGCGGGGCTGCATCAATCATGGCTTTGTCAAACTGAATGCGGCTCCGGATGATGACCCCGTGTGCATCACTGAGGTTGTTTGTTAATGTATCCCGTCCTGATGAAAAATCTTCCTGGATATCAAATTTATGCGCCAGCCTTGCTTTGAAAAGAGGATGGACACTGTCCAGGATATAAACTTTTGGTTTCATGTTATTTTTTCTTTCGGTCGAAAAATGGATTTTTCCCGGTTGCACTGAGCGGAATGCCACACACAATTTTCACATCATCATCAAAATAATCCAGGTTCAGTGCTGCCTGCCCAACGGTGTACATCACGCGATTATCCACCCTGAAATCAGCCGCTATTGAAATGGCAGAACCTATGGCAATGCCAACATCCATGCTATTAAACACACAAGGCACATCCGGATACTTTCTTTTTTCATCACAACTTTCAAATCCACACATCCCGCATGGTGTAAGGTCCATAGGTTGAATCTTGCATCCAATAAGCAACAGGGCGGAAGCATGTAGAATGTTTTCAGCATCACGTGCAAAAAAGCCCATATCGTATTCTTCAGCAATATTTTTCATTTCAGCAGCCAATGGTTTGAGTTCGTCTCCATCCACAATGGCGGTATGAATGACATCCCGGCTTCTCGTTTTAGGAGCCGTACGTGCTGCTACAGCCATGTGTTCTGCTACATTAATTACTGTGTTATGCATTGGCTCATTTCCGTAGTTGATTCCCATAATGTTTCATCGTTTTGTTTCTTACAATTATAAAGATAAAACCTTTGTATTTAAATTACAATACCTTAGACTCATTTGTTTATAACAATCGCCATGAATAAAATTTTACCGGTCAAAATAAAGCGGCATCGCACTCTGTTTTTCAACAATGCGGGTCCCGTCAAAAACAACCTCCCCGTTGACCAGCGTTTTGCTGATGGAGTGTGAAAATGTCTGATTTTCAAAAGGAGACCAGCCACATTTGTACAGCGTGTTTTTGTTGTTGACCGTATAAGCTTGTCTGGGATTGACCAAAACAAGGTCCGCATAATACCCTTGACGGACAAATCCACGGTCTTTGATTTTAAAACGCAGTGCAGGATTGTGAGCCATTTTTTCAGCGATTTCCGGCAGGCTGATGATGCCCTGTTTTCCGAGTTCGAGCATGGCTTGTAAACTATGTTGTACCATTGGTCCTCCCGATGCTGCATTGACATACGGGGCTGTCTTTTCTTTCAGCAGGTGGGGGGCATGGTCCGTTGAAACAATGTCCAGTTTTTTAGTGATTAAGCCGGCGCGCAATGCGTTTCTGTCAGCCTGGGTTTTGATGGCCGGATTCCATTTGATGCGCATCCCGTGATGGTCATAATCAGCGTCACTGAACCACAAGTGATGAATGCAGGCTTCTCCTGTGATCTTTTTTGCTTCTAATGGCCCGGAATTGAACAAATCCATTTCTTTTTTGGTCGTAAGGTGCAAAATGTGAAGATTGGCGTGGTATTTTTCTGCCAGTTCAATAGCCTGCGACGAGGAAGTGTAACATGCTTCTTCCGACCGGATGACGGGATGGTATTTTACCGGGATGTCATCGCCATATTTTTGTTTAAACATGTGTAAATTGGCATCAATGATGGAATCCGCTTCACAATGGGTAACAATAAGAATGGGAGAGGCCTGGAAAACTCGCTCAAGCTGTTTTTTGTCATTCAACAACAGATTGCCTGTTGATGAGCCCATGAAAATTTTTACGCCAGCTACCTGGCTGGTATCCAGAGTTTCAATGTCCCGGAGATTACCTGTGGTTGCCCCAAGATAAAAAGCGTAATTGACAAGCGAATCACGCGAGGCTATACGCTGTTTTTCCCGGAGCCGTTCCATGGTGGTTGTTGCCGGATTTGTGTTTGGCATTTCCATGAATGAGGTTATCCCGCCGGCAGCTGCAGCACGGCTTTCTGTTTTGATATCTGCCTTATGTTCCATGCCCGGTTGCCTGAAATGCACATGACTGTCAATGATGCCGGGCATCAAGTACTGGTCTGTGGCATCTATAGTGATGTCGGCAGGCAAGGATGAGTCGCCGGGAAGAATGCTCTGAATGCGTTCACCTGAAATCAGAACGGAGGCCTGCATTATTTGTCCTTCATTGATCAGTGTGGCGTTTTTAATGCATGTTTTCATTAGCAAATCTGTCTTTTATGTTATGACTTTCGTTTTTTCCGTTTTGTGTCTTTGACACTATAACCAAACCGCCCTTGTTTTTTGGCCACCGTATAATATTTCCCGTGCATGAAGGTGATCATTTCAGCGGCAGCAAGGTTAAATGTGCCGGTATCCTTGTCAAGGTATTGTGAATCGCCGTGCACAGCAACAATTTTTGAAAGAAACATGTCGTGTGAGCCCAGTTCATGGATGTCATGTATTTTGCATTCAATGTTTACCGGTGATTCGGCAATCATGGGAGCATCCACTTTGGTGGCAGGAACAGCTGTGAGTTTCATCTCTTTGAATTTATCATAATCACGGCCTGAGCGTACACCACACCAATCAGCAGCGTAAGTCAAATCTTTGTTTGTCAGATTAATGACAAACCCGCCGGCATTTTTGATGAGAGGATGTGAATGCCTTTCTTTTCGCACAGAAACATAGCACATCGGGGGATCTGAATTGATAATGCCCGTCCACGCTATGGTGATGATGTTGTATTCATCCGGAGATGTACCACAACTTACCATAACCGCAGGCAAGGGATACAACATGGTACCGGGTTTCCAGGAAATGCGTTCTTTCATCTGTTTAAATTCATGTTCGTTTCATAAAGGCTGTCTTTATTTGACAAAGGTAAATAAATGTATTAACTTTGTAATTACATAATGAAATCAAGAAAATACCCTACACGGATAGACGTAAAACATGATGGGAAAATTGGCTGGATTGAAATTGACCAAATACGGACTGTTGATAAGCAAAGGGTAATAAAAGTGCTGGGATGGTTATCACGTCAGGAGATTAAAGAGGTAAAATCTGTAATGAAAGAAACGTTTGTTGACTAATGAGTAAGACACACATAATATTTAGATTGGGGGTATCAATGATTCTGATTGCCTTTTTTATTTCTACGGGATACAGTCAGCACATTGAAGACAGCATTGAAGAGGTTGAATCTGAATTACAGGCCATCAGGGCTAAACAGGATTCGCTATACACTGTGTTGGAAAATTTAAGGTTATCATACATTGTGGATGAAATCAAAAAAGCGGGTTACCCTGCCGGATGTGATAACGAAGAAATGGCAATTCATCCGGGGCTGGTTATTTCATACAACGAAAAACACGAAATGGCAAACTGGGTTGCTCACATGGTTTTACCACTAATTGAAACGGGAAATTTATCCCGCACCAACGATTTTCGGCCGGATACAAGCATTTCGACAGGCTCCGCTGTAGAAGAAGATTATTTTCTGAAATACCTGCAGCCTGACAGCACCTATGAATATGATGGCTATGGTTATGACCGTGGTCATCTGGCTCCTTCTGCCGATTATCGTTGGAGCAAATCTGGTATGTCAGCTACTTACATTTATTCAAACATAAGTCCCCAAAGGCCGGATTTTAACCGGGGAGGATGGGGCAAACTGGAAAACTTTATTCGTGATTATGTTATCAATAACAATCAGGCGGTGCTTGTTTACACAGGCCCTGTATTATCTGATGACCTTCCCAAAGTGGAGCGCAGTGTCAATAATGTAAGCCTGCCTGAATATTTTTACAAAATAGCATGGGATAAAAAAAATCAGAACATAATAGCTTTCATTATGCCTAATGAACGGCTGACAAAACCGCTTGAAAATTATGCTGTTTCTGTGGATAGTGTGGAAATGATAACCGGATTGGATTTTTTCCCTGCATGGGATGAAACCCTGCAATCAGAAACAGAAAGCAATGTGAACCCGGAAGTATGGTTTTCCGGAAGCGCTGAAAACGATAAAATGCCGTTGACAAAAGCGGAATTGCCAAACAACGCTTTTAATACAATCAACGCAAGAGCTTTTATGGGCAGTAACAAAGAAGCAACTGTTTGTGGTACCGTTGTATCCACTCATAAATCAGGGAAAGGCAATACATTTATTAACCTCGATAAATCTTTTCCGGACCAGATATTTACCGTTACAGTATGGGATAAATACCAGCATAATTTTCCTTATGAACCTCATCTTTTTCTTATGAATAAAAAAATCTGTGTGACAGGAAAAGTACAAGAGTTTGGAGGTAAGCCTGCGATTTACCTGGAAAATGAAAACAACCTGAAAATTCTTGATTGAATCAATGAAGAGCCCGCCAAA
>JAYENB010000314.1:3280-7560 GCA_034721855.1 Bacteroidota bacterium | reverse complement strand
AAAATTTTCCACCAAGCCACAAAGACACCAAGTTTCACAAAGTGCTGGTATTCAACAAATTTAACTTTGTGATTTCTTTGTGTCTTAGCGGCTTTGTGGGATAAAATGACTTTTTAGACCGGGCTCATGTTAGGTAATTTGTTTGTAATTAATCCGAAAATATTTAAAGAAAATCCATTGCAGTTTAAAAATAAAGTTTTATCTTTAGCATTAAGTAGTGCAAGAAAACTCACTGTTTTGCAAAGACTAAATAATTTCATTAGCTTTGACAAAACAAAGAAATTTTGTAACAAAAAATGTGCAAGTATTGACAAGTGATTATTAAATGTTTACAAGAGCTTAGGGTGTGCATATACACTAGTTATCTTCAAGTCTAAAAAACAGAGTAATAAATCAAAAATCGTTAATCAGTGTTCGGTGTTCGATATTCAAAAAAAAGAAAATGAAAGTGAAGTTCTTCGAAATCCCGTACTGCGCATACCGCTTTCCGTTAATACCCCATCCCTGTATCCTCATTCAGGCAATGTATCCAACACCAGGCTGTTGTCAATGGTAAGATTGGTAACGGATGATCCGTACCCGCCCCAGTAGCCATTAGCGTTGCCGCCTTCTATGTTGCTTTTTAGTGTCGCCGGATTGGTGAACGGATTGCCCGCTGTGGCAAGGTGTTTGTAATAAGATTCCCAAAAAATAAACAAAGCTTTGTTTATGGTACTTAGCTTGATGTTTACTTCATCGCCAAATTTGTGATAAACCGCTTCGTTCCACGCCGTATCACTTTCAAATTCTTCCTGGAAAAAATCATTGCTGTCATAGGCCTTTGTAAGTGGGGTGTAACGTATTGTGTCACCGTTCAGGTCTTCATCATCAAAAATATGTGAACCAAAGTACGGGGGAAAATACCCAATATGTTCTCCGACGGTTTGCAATTCCAGAGCATAAAAATTACGGTAGCTTTTAGGGTCCTCAAACAAAAAGTGTAGAAATCCCAGGCTGTCGTTGTCTTCAATAAAAGTAAACCATGTAGAATCAATGGCTACAGGCTGCAGAATCTCGGTTTCTGCCCAATACAATGTGTCGTTATAATGAATTTCCAGCCTGTATTTTTTTCCCGGCGTGCCTTCGATATCATTGCCAAAATACCCGAAATAGGGAAAGGTAGTGAATGTAAACCCGGCCTTAAGCGTGTCCGTTGATAACCCATCCGATACAGTCAGCAGCAAGGTGCTGTCATAAATCATCCCAATGCTTGCTTCAAGGGCTGCAACATAATCAGATAAATTCATGCTGGATGAATCAATATCCGCAATTTCAACCGGATCGAAATAGCCCATGTTGTGTGTCAAAAATACCATGGCCGGTTCCCCGGTTTCTATTCTGCCTTCCACAATGAGTTTATCTTCGGGCTTGGGTAAATCCACGGTAATATCCGTTTCACAGTACCAGAGCATCAATAAAACCGGAATCATCAGGAAAAGTATATGTAATTTTTTTGTTTTCATGCGCATCAGAATTTAAAGTTCCAGGTGATTGCCGGCAATATAGGAAAGAGTGAAACCTGTTTTGCTGTGGTTTGAAACGTCCCATCGCTGGCATTGCCGTCATAATCAAAATAAATAAAATAGGGGTTTTTCCGGTTATACACGTTATACACAGAAAAATTCCATGATGATTCCCAGTTTTTGGTTTTTTTGTGTTGATAGGTTAAACTCAAATCAAGGCGGTGATACGGGTCCATGCGATAAGAATTTCTGTCTCCGTATTCTTCAATGATTTCCCCGTTGATAACGTATCGGGCTACAGGCAAGGTGGTGGTATTGCCTGTGGCATACACAAAAACCGTAGAGGCTGTAAATTTTTCATTTATTTCATACGAAAGTGTAAAAGAAAGGTCATGACGGCGGTCGTATTTGGCCGGAAAAGGTTTGCCTTCATTGATCGCATCAAAATCCCGCGTTGTTTTCGACCATGTATATCCCAACCATCCGGTAAGAGAGCCGTAAGCTTTTTTAATAAACAGTTCAACCCCATAGGATTGTCCAGTTCCATAAACAAAGTAATTGTCCGGGTTGTCGTTAAGCTGGTCCATGGGCAATGCGCCGTCAGCATATTCTATTAGGTTATCCATGTCTTTGTAATAAACCTGTAGAGAGGTTTCAAACAGATTGTCCCTGAAATTGCGAAAATACCCGATGGCATACTGAGCACCGATTTGTGGTTTTACCACATCTGAACTGGGAATCCACAGGTCTGTAGGCAATGTGGATGCTGAAAGTGATGCCAGGTGGATGTATTGTTTGTTCCGTATATAGGATGCTTTGACAGAACTGGTAGCCCCCAGGCTGTATTTTATGTTAACACGTGGTTCCAGCGAGTAATAATCTGCCACAATTTCAGATTTTTCATAATAAACACTATCAATATTATCGAGCAGGTATTCATCTTTGATATATCGTTTAAATGGCCCTACCTGGAAAAATCCACTGGCGCGTAACCCACCATATATGGTCAGTTTTTCGCTGATAATAAATTCATCGCTAATGTACATTGCCGCTTCGTGGGCATATTGTTTTTGGGCTTTTCCCAGGTCAAAGGTTTCATCTTCCTGTTCAATGTTAACGGTATGGGGAAAAAAGGTATGATTAAGGTAATCAGCGCCAAAACGTATTTTGTGTAAAGGCCCTGGCATGTAGGTATAATCTTGTTTCAACTGGTAATCCCTGATGCCTGAACTCTGGATAAGTCTGAATTCATTGTCTCCGCCAGTACCAAAAGCTATGTCGGTTTTGAATTTGTAATCCGAAAAAAGGGCAGTGGTGTTTACAAAAAATTTGTTTGAGAAAAGGTGATTCCATCGCAGGCTTCCAATGCCATTTCCCCATGGGATTTTAATGTTGAAATCTCCTTCTGTGCTGGAAAAATTAAACACATCCTCCCCATAATATGCTGATAAATAAAGCCTGTCGCTATCTGAAAATTTATAATTGAGTTTCAGGTTGCCATCGTAAAAATAATAGCCTGATCCTTTAAAAGGCGAATCTTTTTTAATAAATGGTTTTATCAGGATATCAATGTAAGTACGGCGTCCTGAAATAAGAAAAGAGGCTTTGTCTTTTTGAATTGGTCCCTGCGCAGTGAGCCTGGTAGCAATGGTGCCGATGCCCCCTTCAAAATCATACTGTTTCATGTTGCCATTTTTCATTTTGATATCCATGACAGAGGAAATTCTACCACCGTAACGTGCAGGCATACCGCCTTTATACAATTCAAATCCTTTGATGGCATCAGCATTGAAAACCGAGAAAAATCCAAACAAATGGGATGCATTATACACTGTGGCTTCATCTAAGATGATGAGGTTTTGGTCGGGGCCGCCGCCGCGCACATAAAATCCGGTATTGCCTTCCCCTGCGGCCTGTACTCCCGGCAGCAACTGTATGGTTTTCATGACATCCACTTCGCCCATGAATGCCGGGAGTTTTTTTACTTCTTCAACCGGAATTTTTTCAACACTCATTCTGCTGCTGTTGACATTGGCATCGGAACGTTCGCTTTCTACAACCACTTCATCCGTTTGATAAGCTGTGGGTTTGAGCTCTATGTTTATTCTGTTGTCTTCGGAAATAGTGAGTGTTTTTGTTTCTTCTTTATACCCAATGAAACTGTATGTAATTGTGTATTCGCCATCTAATAAGGTGAGGCTGTAAAAACCATAGGCATTGCTTATAGCACCCAGTGAAGCATCTTTTACGATCACGTTTGCCCCGATCAATTCTTCCCCGGTATCCATATCACGGATGTATCCGCTAATGGTATGTTTTTGTCCATAGCCGGTGATGCTTATTAGAATCAGTACCAACGTACCGATGAGGTATTTCATGATTTTCTTTTTTACAAATATAGAACAGTTTAAGATAATCCGTTTTAATTAACCGTTAATAATTGTCATTAACAATAACGGTGGTGGTTTTGTTTTATTTTATTTTTATCAAAGATGGAGTTGACAACGTCAGAATTTATTAAAACAATTTTTTTGGTTTATTCAATTATAGCATGTATTTTTGCAGCCTGAATGAAATTGTTCGGGATGTAGCTCAGCCCGGTTAGAGTACTCGTCTGGGGGGCGAGGGGTCGCGAGTTCAAATCTCGCCATCCCGACAAGCATAAAACCCCTTTCAGCGTTAGCTGGAAGGGGTTTTTCAATTTCACAGCGTTGAAAACTTGTTTTCAAAAGCTGTGAAATTGAAACAACCCCAGCCCGACGATAGGAGGGCTGTAGG
>JAYENB010000314.1:0-3180 GCA_034721855.1 Bacteroidota bacterium | reverse complement strand
CCCGACAAGCATAAAACCCCTTTCAGCGTTAGCTGGAAGGGGTTTTTCAATTTCACAGCGTTGAAAACTTGTTTTCAAAAGCTGTGAAATTGAAACAACCCCAGCCCGACGATAGGAGGGCTGTAGGCGCTAAGGAAAAAACCTTTACCAACATGATATTTAAGTTTGCTGAAAGCTTGAGATACCTGCCTGCCAGCCGGTCGGCAGGCTGGCTTTTTAGAACTTGTAAATGCGCCTGAAATCCTAAATCTCAAAATCAAAAAAAACAATTTATTTTTATTTTATAAGAAATTTTTTATTATATTTGTATCATATCGGTATGAGAGTTAAATCGTTGTGGGTTTGATAATTTATTTGGCATAAAACGTAACCATATCACGATGCAATACGTTATAATAACTAGAAGCGAAAAAAGAACGATAAGGTATTATGAAAAGGCTTTATCAAATATTAATTGTATTAATTAATGTAATTTTATTTTGTATCTTTACATTAAATTAAAAATAATTGAGGTAAAAAATTGATGATAATACTTCTGAAAAAAAGATTATGATATGATTAATAAGATAATAATATTAAATATCGCCTTATTATTGGCATGTTGTGGAAATATTGCATTTGCGCAAGTGAATCAAGTTGAAAAAAAGCAAACAAATTCAACGCAAGAGAATAATACACAGTTAAAAAAACAAGTGAATGTAGAAAAAGATATCAAAAAGACCAGACTACAACCCAATATACAAATAAAAAAAGCACAAAAGCCTAGTGATACTATCCAGACACAAAATTCTCAAACTGAAATAACTCAGGATTCAATTATACAAACAAATTCCACAAAGAAAACACATTATTTAAAAGGATATGATTTCGGATATGATGATTCCTCTCAAAATAAAACTCCTCAGACACGTGCTGCTCCGGCAAATGACGACATTTGTAGCGCATCTGCTCTGCCGATGGATGGGTCATGTATTAACGACGAAACAAACATCCAATCAACAAGTGATTATTTTGGAGGTTGTATTCCCAACGGAAGCCCGTCAGTCTTTTATGAATTTACTGTAAGTGGTACAAATGATATGGTATCTGTTACGTTAAGTGATTTTGCTGAATTTGATAGGAAGCTTTATTTTATGTTACTGAGTGGTAACTGCAGTAGTCCAACCGTAGAATCTGCTTTTTGCACCAGCACACCGCTTTCTTCTTCCGGTTCAATAACGCAATCCTTTTATAATCTGCAGTCAGGTGTTACCTATTATGTTATGATTGCAACACAACCTGGTGTAGGCAATAGCTTGAGCAATTATGATATTTGCGGTGAAGAGCAAATTGCTCCACTACTAATTACCGGTCCCGAACAGGATTGTTCCGGTGCTATCCCAGTTTGCGAAGCTGTTTATACTCAGGAAAATTCTTACACAGGTTATGGTGATGTTGCTGACCTTGTTACCGGGCAAACATGTCTTGCTGGTGGAGAAACCAACTCCGTATGGTACGTTTTTACACCACAATCCAATGGTGATATGCAGTTTGTACTGGAAACCGAAAAAGATTACGATTGGGCTTTGTATGATCTTACGGACATCGGAGGTTGTGAAAACATTGCTTCAAGTTCACCTGTGCTTTGTAATTATTCAGGAACTCTTGGCAATACGGGAACCGATGGAACGGTGGACAACACTATACCGCGCAGTGAGGACGATACAGGTAATCCCCTGATGTCATCCATAGACGTGACAGCAGGAACCAATTATGCTTTGATTGTGGATAATTACACAGCCGATGCAACCGGCTATACCTTGACATTCTCCGGTTCTGCATCAATTGTGGATGATCCCGCAAATGGCGATGGTGAATATCCATATATGGAATCAGCCAGCGTTTCCTGCGATGACAGTACTTTCGTTATTCAGATGAATGAACCTGTAGAATGCCTGAGCATCGGACAGGGTGATCTTTCTTTGACAAACACCACCACAAGCACAGATTATAGTTCCGCCATAAGTTATATTACCGGTGGTGATTGTACGTCTTCAGAATTGACAAACACCCTGATTATTAAACACGATGGCAGCCTTACTACTGGTCAATACGAAATTGATGCTAATCCCGGTGCTACTATTGCGGATAAATGTGGCAACGTAATTGATCAAAGCATCCCTGTAACGATAGACTATCTTGCCGAATTAAGCCTTACTGCAAGTAACACGACCATTTGTGGAGGCGAAAGTATCTCGTTGGATGCCGATGGTGCTGATAACAGTGTGACATATACCCTTAATCCGGGTGGTTTAACCAACAGTACCGATGGCATTTTTGCAGGTCTGACACCATCCATTACAACAACCTATACGGTTTCTGCAACATGGGGCGGATGCACACGCGAAGCCCAGGAAAGCGTTACCGTTGAAGGCAATATCGTGGTCAGCATTGATCCCGCAAGCAAAACTGTCTGTGATTTTACAAGCGATGTTACGCTGACAGCCTCCACAAGCATCAATGGCAGCAATTGCTCATCCTGCTCTTATTCATGGTCCACATCAGAAACCACCCAAAGCATTGATGTTAGTGCTGAGGGAACTTACACGGTCTCATCAACTACAATAAACGGATGCACCAGTTTTAATACGGCTGAAAGTATTATTACCCTTGCGGGAGGTGGCTCAGGTGGAAATAGTTGCGACGTATTGTATGTTTCTCCTACAGGTGGAGGTACCGGATTAACAAAAGATTCACCGACTACCTTGGCAAATGCTGTTGACGAAGCTGTGTGTACTAACACTACAATTAAAATGCAAGTTGGTGTTTATAATTTATCAAATTTCCAATATGTTCCGAGTTATATTACCATTGAAGGTGGTTACGACTCGGATTTCTTAACAAAAAGTAGCGATATGAGTGGCGGCTCAAATTCAACAACAATTAGACGATCAAGTACGAATGATGTTGATAATAGGCCAACAACTCCAATTACATATCCTACAGATTGTTCAGCCTTTAGAGTGGATGATGGTGCTGAGGAATTCAGAATACAGAACCTGCGCATTGAAATGCCCGGTTCACCAAATGTTTCGGATCATGCGGCAAGCTCGGGACTTATTAATTATGGAATAAAATTAGGTACAAGTTGTAAGGAATATAATATTGTACGAATATATATTGATGCTGGCGTTGGCGCTG
>JAYENB010000313.1:0-7668 GCA_034721855.1 Bacteroidota bacterium | reverse complement strand
TTGTGTGTTTGTTGAAAATAAAACCATGCTGGATGCAGCCAACATGGGAGAGAAGAATAGAAAAGATTGAGGGGGATGGTTGGTAAAAGGGTGAAAGTGATTATAGGGTATGGATATAAATGAGTTGTACGCAATGTAAGCTGACGACTTTGAAATGAACTAAACAATGATTTTTTTTGTATAAATCAAAATCGAAATGAAAGCAAATACTGAAATATTAAATAACTACCTCGGATTATTGAAGAATCTTAATCCAGACCTGAAACTTGAACTGATCCAAAAGTTGACAAAATCAGTTAAAAGGGACATTTCTCCTAAAAAGAATTCATTTGAAAGGTCATTTGGTGCTTGGAAAAGCAAAAAGAACTCCGATGAAACAATAGAAGAAATTAGATCTTCCAGGAATTTTAACCGTGAAATCGAGCAGTTTTGAAAAAATACCTCTTTGATACCAATATTTGTATTTATTACATCAATGGAAAAATCGAACTGAAGGAAAAATTCAGAGAAGTCAAGTGAGAAAATCGTTTTATCTCAGAAATTACCTTAGCTGAACTGAAATTTGGGGTAAAAAATAGCGAATATCCTGAAAAGAATATTAAAACATTGTCTGACTTTCTTGAAGGGGTGCAAATATTACCAATGTTCAACTCTCTTGATTTATATGTAGACGAAAAAGCCAGATTAAGAAAATCAGGAAGGTCAATTGACGATTTTGATTTACTCATAGGTGTTTCAGCCGTTGTGAATAAGCTAATCCTTGTTACTAATAATGAATCACATTTTGATCGTATTGAGGGAATTGAAATTGAAAACTGGACAAAATAACATTGGCTACAATCAAGTATCCTGCCCCGCTAGAAAACCTTGCTCGTGATCACCTATCACATTTCCCTGCTGTAATACAATACAGCCACTGCCACACAAAACCAGCGGACGCCTGAACTAACACCAAAGCCTTTCAATTTGCTACATAAAACAGCCGCCCCACCTCCCGGAAAAATGTGCACAACATCCTCTGTTTTTACATAATTTATTTTATCTTGCGGGTATAAAACACGGCATCTCGTTTATAAATGATTAAAAATGATTGGCATGCGGATATGAATTTTAAACGCAGGGGGTTATAGAAGGTATTGTTGGATATAAATGAGTTATGCCCAAGCGGAAAAAGGCACTACGAATAATATTGACATTGAAATGGAAATTAGAAACATATTAATTAACTAATTTAGCGATTAATGAAAAAAGATCAAGTGACAATAAATTTATCATCAATAATAGATAACAGAAAACGTGGTTCTGTTGGAGATTTTTTAAAAGAAAATATTAAATCCGAATCTTATCTCGCAATTGTTTCTGCATATTTTACAATTTATGCTTACAATCAGTTAAAACAGGAACTGGAAGGGATCAATCATTTAGATTTTCTATTTGGTGAACCCACCTTTCTAAAATCCCTTGACCCAACAAAAACCAATAAGCGGGACTTTAAAATTGAAGATGATAAAATTGTTATTCCAATTGAAAATCGAATTACTCAAAAATCCATTGCTAAGGAATGTGCTGAATGGATAAAAAACAAAGTCAGCATAAAGTCAATGGTAAAGCCAAATTTCTTACATGGTAAAATGTACCATGTTACCCGGAAAAGCGGTGTTGAAAAGGCAATTGTCGGCAGTTCCAACTTTACAGTTAATGGATTAGGACTTGGAGGCAGCCCAAACATTGAATTGAACATGGTGGTTGATAATGACAGAGACAGGGCTGATTTAAAAGCATGGTTCAACGAGCTTTGGAATGATGATACAGGGTTGGTAGAAGATGTTAAGGAACAAGTACTGAAATATCTGGAACAACTTTATGTGGAGAATGAACCTGAATTCATTTACTTCAAGACTTTATTTCACCTTTTTGAGAATTATCTTGATGAACAACAAAAAGGAGGTTTATTAACCGAACAAACCGGATTTTTTGAGAGTGAAATCTGGAACATGTTGTATGAATTCCAGAAAGACGGTGTTAAGGGGGCTATAAACAAAATCCAAAAACATAATGGATGTATCATCGCTGACAGCGTTGGGTTAGGAAAAACTTTTGAAGCATTGGCAGTTATAAGGTATTTTGAATTATTAAACTTCCGGGTTTTAGTTTTATGTCCAAAAAAACTTTCAAGTAACTGGACAATTTATCAGGCTAGTCAAAATAACACATTAAATCCTTTTACAAAAGACAAGTTTAACTATACAGTTCTATATCATACTGATTTAGGACGTGAAACAGGTTGTTCTCAGGCAAACGGTATTGACCTCGAAAATTTCAATTGGGGTGCTTATGATTTAATTGTAATTGATGAGAGCCATAACTTTCGGGGTAATCCTATGGAAAAAACGAAAGACGATGGCACAATTAAAATGAACCGTGCCAAATGGCTCATGGAGAAAATCATCAAAGACGGCCTACAAACAAAAGTCCTTTTACTGTCAGCCACACCTGTCAATAATAACTTAAAAGATTTAAGAAACCAGATTCATCTTATTACTGAGGGTAAAAACGATGCATTGTTCGAAA
The DNA here is from genome assembly GCA_034721855.1 of Bacteroidota bacterium. Taxonomy (GTDB): domain Bacteria; phylum Bacteroidota; class Bacteroidia; order Bacteroidales; family ML635J-15; genus JAQIBY01. Next base: position 5,097 of record JAYENB010000313.1, on the reverse strand, counting down.
ACACCCAGATTAAGGATATCGCACTTTCTTTGAAAAATGCTCAAAAGCTTTTCACGAATTGGGCTGACCCGAAAAAAAACAAAGACAGAAATATAAAACAACTTATAGAACGCCTTGATTCATCATTTTTTAAATTGTTGGATGAGTTAACTATTGCCCGTAGCCGAAAGCACATAAAGAGTTTCTATAAAGCTGAACAGGAAATTGGCAAATTTCCTACAAGAGCAAAACCAATTTCCATTTATTCCAATATTGATTTGCAGGACAGGTTCTATACTTACGATCAATTAAACGATATCATTCTTCAATATAAATTATCAGTATTTAATCCTTCGGCTTATATTCTTGAAGACAAACAGCAAAAGTATGAGGATTTAGCTGCAACATCGGGTGTACTTGCCTTTAAACAAACTGATCGTGAGCATTTCCTGATTGGGATGATGAAAGTGAATTTCCTTAAACGACTTGAAAGTTCTATTGAATCCTTTGAAATTTCAATGGATAGGACAATTAGGAAGATCGAAAAGCTTGAAGAAAAAATCAAGGAATTCAAAAATAATAATCTGAAATCAAAGGAGGAAAACCTAGAACAATTGGGACCTGATGAAGGCGAATTGGAAGAGAATGCAGATGATATGGAACAATGGCAGGTCGGTAAAAAATTGAAATTCGATCTCACTGACCTCGATCTTGATTTGTGGCTAACTGACCTTGAAGCAGACCGACAGTCCTTAAATCAACTCTATAATTTTGCTGTTGCAGTAACACCCGATCGAGATGCAAAACTCAAAGATCTAAAAAAACTTATAGCAGATAAAACATCCAAGCCTATCAATGGCGATAACAATAAAGTACTTGTGTTCACAGCCTTTGCTGATACTGCCAGGTATTTATACGATTCGTTGTTAAGCTGGGCACACAAGGATTTAAATCTAAATATTGCCATGGTGACCGGTTCAGAAAGCAAAACGACTTTTGGCAGAAACGAATACGCAAATATCCTGACAAACTTTTCTCCGGTTTCTAAGAACCGACATTTGATGAAGTCAATGCCACAAGAAGAGCAAATAGATTTGCTAATTGCCACAGACTGTATCAGTGAAGGACAAAACCTGCAGGATTGCGACTATCTGATCAACTACGATATTCATTGGAACCCGGTGCGGATCATTCAACGATTTGGACGTATTGACCGACTTGGCAGCAGAAATGATACTATTCAGTTAGTGAACTTCTGGCCAACTAAAGACCTCGACAATTACATAAACCTTAAAGAAAGAGTTGAATCAAGAATGGCACTAGTTGATGTAACAGCCTCTGCTGATGATAATGTTCTAGCAACAGATCAAATTAGTGAACTGATTGAAGATGATTTAAAATACAGGAACAAACAATTAAAAAAACTTCAAAAAGAGGTGCTCGACCTGGAGGATATGGATGAAAGCATTTCATTAACCGACTTTACGCTTGATGATTTCAGGGTAGAACTGTTAAGCTACATTGAAAGTAATCGTCAAAAACTGCAGGATGCTCCCTTTGGTTTATATGCTGTAGTACCATCTCCTTCAGAAAATAATTCAAAATATATTGAACTGTCCCGGTTTTCAGAAGCTGAAAGGGATATTATCAAACCCGGTGTTGTGTATTGTTTGAAGCAAAAAGGCGATACTTCAGGAAATAAAGAGGTTAACCCCCTTCAGCCCTATTTTCTGGTTTACATAAGAGATGATGGGCAAGTAAGGTTTAACTACACTCATGCAAAACACATTTTGGAAATATACCGTTTAATGTGTGCCGGAAAAGCAGAACCATTCGAAGAGTTATGTGAAGTTTTTAATGCTGAGACTCAAAATGGCAAACAAATGGGTAAATATACAAAGCTACTTGAACAGGCAATTGATGAGATATCAAGGGTCTTTAATAAACGCAGCAGTCAGAAAATTACCGGGAATGACCGTGGTGCACTACTTATCCCGAAATCAAAGCGGATAAATGAGATGAATAACTTTGAATTGGTTACCTGGTTAGTAATAAAATAAAGAAAAGATGGCGAAAAGAAAAAAAATAGAAGTAACCGGGACTGAAATTACTATTTTTAGCCAGGAAAAATCAGATTTTATTAGCCTTACCGATATTACCTCTGGTTTTAAAGAAGGAAGTGGGTTAATTGGTAAGTGGATAACAAACAAGAACACAATTGAATACCTTGGGACATGGGAAAAAATTAATAATCCGTTTTTTAATTACCCCGAATTCGGGGTAATTGAACAGGAAGCAGGAGTAAACAGATTTATAATGTCTGCCGGTCAATGGATAAAGAGAACGAATGCCAAGGGGATCATTGTAAAAGTAGGCAGATATGGCGGCACGTATGCCCACAAAGATATTGCATTTCATTTTGCCATGTGGCTTAGCCCGGAATTTCAGATTTATCTCGTCAATGAGTTCCAGCGGCTTAAAGAAGAAGAAAGCAACCGGCAGCAATTGGAATGGAATTATCAACGATACCTTTCCAAAGTCAATTACCATATCCACACCGATGCGATTAAGGAAAAACTTATTCCCCCGGAACTTACTAAAAATCAAATCAACATAGTTTACGCCAGTGAAGCCGATTTGCTGAATATGGCAATGTTTGGCAAAACTGCAAAACAATGGCATGATGAGAATCCTGAGTTACAGGGAAACTTGCGCGACCATGCTACCATTGAACAACTGGTAATTCTTTCGAACCTCGAAAGTATTAATGCTGTTTTTATTCGTCAGGGTTTAACCCCACAGGAGCGACTTCAGCGATTAAACCAGATAGCCATTACCCAAATAAAATCTTTATTAGACAAAAGTAACCTGAAAAAATTAAAATAACGATGGACAATAACATGATCAAAAATAATATCCGGCAGGCAATCAAATATTTTGCTGAAAATGATCTGACTACGGGTGCTATCAATCTTTTTCAGACTTTGGGCTACAATACCGATCGACAGGCTCCTCTTACTCAAAAAAACTTCATTGAATTTAAAGAAGATTATATTGACCCGGAGAAAAATTTCAATGAAGAAAAAGCCCTTTGCGATGAATGGACTTATGTAGATTTACTCTTCCAGCTTTCAAAAAAAGAAATACTCAAGCAGGGTTCGCTGTTTGATACCAAACAGGTTGATAATACCATAATTGAAACCTACCTGTTTTTCTCAATTGAACTCAGCCAAACAAGCTATCCCCGTACGGCTCTTTCAAACATAACAAGGGAAGTAAATAAACTTTTTCCAATGCCTGTTATGATCCTTTTCAAACATGGCAACACACTGACGCTTTCTGTAATCAACCGCAGGCTTCATAAACGTGATGCGACCCGAGATGTTCTGGAAAAAGTAACTCAAATCAAAGACATTAACATTGAAAAACCACACCGGGCACATATTGAAATCCTTTTTGACCTATCATTTAATGAATTGCACCGTAAATACAGTTTTACTAATTTTGTGGAACTTCATGATGCCTGGCAGAAAACATTGGATATTAAAGAACTCAACAAAGCCTTTTACCAGAAACTTTTCAACTGGTATTTATGGGCTCTCAAAGAAGTTAAATTTCCTCAGATGCGTCCTGAAAGTGATATCATCGATGAAAAAGTCCATCAAAGTGAATCATTAATCCGCTTGCTTACAAGATTGTTGTTTGTATGGTTTATGAAGGAGAAAGGGCTTGTAAACCCTGATTTGTTTAATAAAATAAAATTAAAACGAATTCTTAAAAACTTTCGAGGAGAGGAAGGTACTGATACACTATTTTATAAAGCCATTTTACAGAATTTGTTTTTTGCCACCCTTAATAAACCAATTGATCAGCGAAAGAAAATTGATAAAGGATTTAACCCAAAAGAATATGGTGATCCGTTGGTTTACCGATTTGAAGATTTGTTTGAGGAACCTGATAAATTATTGGATTATTTCAAAGATATACCTTTCTTGAATGGTGGTCTTTTTGAATGTCTTGATCAGAAAAAGGATTCTGAGAACCCTATAGAAATCCGGCTTGATGGTTTCTCTACCAGAAAAACCAAACAGGTTCATTTACCAGACAAATATTTTTTTGGTGAACATAAAAACATTGACTTGAGCAGTGATTATGATGATAAAAAGAAAAAAAATCTAACAGTTTTTGGCCTTATTGATATTTTAGATCATTATAAATTTACGGTTGAGGAAAGTACACCCGTTGAAGAAGAAATTGCCCTTGATCCTGAATTGCTTGGAAAAGTGTTTGAAAACCTACTTGCGAGTTACAACCCTGAAACCCAAACAACCGCACGAAAACAAACCGGCAGTTATTATACTCCAAGGGAAATAGTCAATTATATGGTGGATGAAAGCCTGATTGCTTACCTTAAAAACAGTATTGATGATGAAGATAGATTAAGGGAATTGTTTTCGTTTAGCGATAAAGATGAACCGAATCCTTTCAGCATACAGGAAACACAACAATTGGTTGAAGCCATTGACAATTGCAAAATTCTTGATCCGGCCTGTGGATCCGGTGCTTTTCCAATGGGGGCATTGCAAAAACTTACGCACATTCTGCATAAACTTGATCCCGAGAATATTATTTGGTTCGATATGGTTATTAATAACTTGCCACAATACATGCAAAAAGAGGCACGCGAAAAACTTCAGAATGAAGACTGGAACTATGTACGAAAACTTGGTATTATCCAACAGTGTATTTACGGCATTGACATACAACCCATTGCCATACAAATTGCCAAATTAAGATTTTTTATCTCCTTACTTGTGCACCAAAATATAAAACCAAGTGAACCTAATTTGGGATTTGAGCCCTTACCAAATCTCGACTTTAAATTAGTTGCAGCCAATACTCTGATTTCAGCACCCGAAAACGATGCCATTGAGGCTTACGCAAAAGATTCATTAAAAAACTTTGAAAAATTAACCAACGAATATTTTTCCGCTGTTAATGAACAAAAATTAAAAATAAAAGAAGAAATAAAAAAGAATACCAAAAAAATAGTTGAAGCTAACCAAAAGGTAATAAACCAATGGATTGAGAAAATAAAACGCGAAAACAATTCCGCAA
>JAYENB010000312.1:0-1512 GCA_034721855.1 Bacteroidota bacterium | reverse complement strand
GCATTCCAAAAGCATCCCATCCCATTGGATGCAGAACATTAAATCCTTGCATTCTTTTATACCTTGCGACTACATCCCCTATGGTGTAGTTTCTGACATGCCCCATGTGTATCTTGCCTGAAGGATAGGGAAACATCTCAAGAAGATAATACTTTTTCCTGTCAGGATTCTCTTTACACTTAAACAGCCCTTTCTCATCCCAATAGGATTGCCACTTTGATTCAATAATTTTTGGATCGTATTTCTTATTCATTCCCTGTATAATACCTCTATCAATCCAATTGTTCGGCTTCTATGAGCTTCTCGACATCGATTTTGTCTTGCGGCCTTCCGCTCGCTTTCTTTTATCGTGGCTCGCTGTACTTCATTACCGCGTAGCCACCCACAACAAGATAACGGATATCATGCTTTTCGAAAAGATTCAGTAGTTCTCTGAAGTCGGAGTTCGTTAGCATCTTTACCTCGAATCAAAAAATAGTCATATAGTATATCCGATACTGCCTCAAAGATGGCACGATCTCCTTGAGCTTGCCAGAAGCGGATATCGAATGAACGTCTGTCATCTGTGATACGCTGATAATTTTCCTCTATTCTTGTCATTTTCTCTCCTGCCGAACGCCACTGCTTCATTTTCCAGATCGTATAAGAGCTCAGATTGCATGTTTTGTTAAGATAAGGCATACTTCCAAACATAGGATATTTTTTAATTAATCAACAAAATTAAAGAGGTATGCCCATAAGACTAAAAGATTATGGCAGAAATCAGAAGAAACGTAAAGAATATATTCAGCAAAACGGCCACTAAGCCACTATTCCTTCCATAAAAAAAGGCAGCGCCATTTCTGGCCTGCCTTTTCATGCCCTGAACTTGTTTGTGTCAAGGCCTTCTTAGGTTCGTTTGAGCCATTTTCATGGTAGTCGCCCAAACCTGAACGGTTAAAATGATGTGTATTAGCTACATTTGAAACACACATCACTGGTCGAGTATCACGACCATATCAATATTAAAACTTCTAATGACGCCGTTATTTTCCTTTGGCGCCGACCCTTTTTCAATATATTTATGTTCGTTGATCGTCCTCTGAAAAAGATGCACGCACATCCGAGAAGCTTTTATTATTATATCGGTATTTTTATCAAAAAATTAAGCTATTTTATCAATCCAAGTTTTAACCTCTACTAATAATATTTAATGAAACTCAGGATCGGTCTCAATTCCCCTGATAATAATGCGATATAAAACACACCGTGCGTCCAGGCCGGCTAATCTGACCATATAAAATACTATCAATAATATAACGATACGTCGAGTTATTTACTTATTTATGGATGTCCCGCATGTCTCCACCCCGTCAAAGAAAAAGTCACTCCAGTTGATCCTGCCTGCGCCGCCTGTCCTGTAGCTTCGGAAAATGGTACTGGGGTAGCTCAGGTAGATGGTATTGGAGTCCAAACAAAACAAAATAAATGGAAAAATCTGTAGAAAACAAAGCAAAGTACTCAAAACTGCAA
>JAYENB010000311.1:0-7724 GCA_034721855.1 Bacteroidota bacterium | reverse complement strand
GCGCCGGTATTGATATTGGTAAATCCTATATCTGATATTAAATTTGTAGGAGTATGAGGAGTTGGCGAAACATGAATATGTATCATGTGTTCAGGATTGGAAAAATTATAACCAACACCAAAATGTCCCTGACCATGCCCATCGGTAATAATAGCTCGTTGCATTTGGTACCTAAATCTACCTCGTCAGAAAAAATGTAAATTATTTTGTTATGAAATATAATTTGTGTATTTTTACCACATAAACTAAAAAACGAAAAATTATGAAAAAATTAAGTATTTTTACCTTTGCTGCAATATTCAGCATCTTTGCCATTTCATGTAACAATGGCGAAAACAAAGACAAGGAAGACGAAAAAACGCCTGAAGAAGAAACCAAAGCTCAAATCGTTGACCTCGAAAGTTTCAACGAAGCGTATGAAACCCTAAAATTTGAAACTTGCGATGAGTTTGAAACTGCTGTGGAGCATTATGCCGACATTTATTTCACCATCCTCGACAAAGCTGTTGAAGGCAACGAAGATGCCATCGCAGAATTTAAAGAACTGCATGGCATGCTTGAACCATTGGTAGAACAAGCTGAGAAACTTGAAGAACAATGCGCTGAACGCATAGATGAGCTGGAAAGTAAATATGAGGAAAGGGTAGAAAACAACAGGGATAAAATTGATCAGATCATCCATCCAGAAGACCAATCAGAAACTGAGGAAAAAGATGAATCAGCAGAAAAGGAACTAGTAGAAAAGGAACCAGTAAAAACTGATGATCCCGAAATGGTAAAAAAACAGAATAAAAAAACAATCCAAGCCGTTGAAAAATCTAAGATTAAGATTGAAGAATAATTTTCTGAACCAGACAAAGACATTCAAATGTAAGTTTGCTTTGCAATAAACACATTATCTTAGGGGCTCATTTAAGCCCCTTTTTTTATGGTATCAATATGCATTCCTATATATAATAATGTGTCTGAAGACCTGGTATTTCAGCTATGGAATCAAATCTCTGTTCTTCAGATCAACGCTGAAATAATCCTGTACGATGACGGATCGGAGCTTCCTCCTGATCATGTTTATAAACAAGCAGAAACAATCCCGGACATACATGTACACAAATCATCAAAAAACCTGGGCAGGTCAGCCAGCAGAAACCAACTGGCAAAAATAGCCAAACATCCTTATCTTCTTTTTATTGATGCCGACTCAGAAGTTCCGGACAAACACTACCTTGAACGCTATGTTAAACACATAGAACCTGGAGTTGTATGTTGCGGTGGAACAATTTACAAATCTCAAAAACCGGAATTCCCCTATATTTTAAGATGGAAATATGGGAAAAAACGTGAAAGCATAAAAGCCTCTGAAAGACAAAAATTTCCCTGGCAACAATTCACTACTCATCATTTTCTTATTGACAAAAATATCTTTATCTCTGTGGGGGGATTCTGTGAACAAATTCAGGGTTACGGCCATGAAGACACTTTGTTCGGGTACGAACTAAAAAAACAGAATATCCCTGTTGTTCATATTGACAATCCGCTCTATCATACTGGTCTGGAACCAGCACGAGATTTCCTGGACAAAAGCAAAAATGCTGTCAGAAACCTTCTGCTTTTATACATAAAACACCGGGATGATCCTGACTTTGTAAATAATGTCAGATTACTAAGGTTTTATCAAAAACAAAAAAATTTCCGGTTGTTACTATTCTGGCGCCTACTGTATTCTTGTTTTCACTTAACGGCTGAACACAACCTGACAAGCAAATATCCATCAGTTTCCCTTTTCAATTTGTATAAATTCTCCTATCTTGCACATATCATCAATGGTTTTAAATAAGATGAAAAATCACCATAAACTCATGTTTGTTTATCCCACCCCTGTTACTGATTTAAATTAAGATGAAATTTTCTCTTTCTTACTGATTTGAATTTCTTTTATGATCCGGTTTATTTTTGCCATCTTTGTTCCTGATGACACATTCCTATGAATAAGAAATATTTACATGAAAGAAAATCAATCCGATTATCATCATAAAAACAGCCGGACGGCCTTAAAGCGCCCCTTGAAATTCAGGGTAGGTAAGGACAATGAATTGCTGAAATTCCTGTACCAAAATGCCCCCGTTAAAAAAGCCAAAAACCTGCTGAAACATAAGCTGGTTAAAGTCAATGGAAAAACCGTGTCTCAATTCAATCATCCATTGAAAGAAGGCGATTTGGTGGAAGTACATTTTGACACCAGTGCCACGGAAAAACGCTTTCGGGGGTTTAGCATCGTCTTTGAAGATGAACACATCATTGTGATTAATAAACACGCTGGTCTGCTTTCCATATCCACCGATAAAAGAGATAAAGTGACCGCGTTCCGTGCATTAAGCAAGCATGTAAAGTTAGACGACACTGCCAATAAAATATTCATTGTCCACCGGCTTGACAGGGATACCTCAGGGCTCATGCTTTTTGCCAAAAACGAAGATGTCAAGAAAAAGATGCAGGACAATTGGAAAGACATGGTTTCCGACCGCATTTACCTGGCATTGATTGAAGGCAAGCCTGAGCCATGGAGTGGAAGCCTCACGTCTTATCTCTATGAAAGCAAAGCCTTGAAAGTCCATGTCACCGATGATCCCGAAGAAGGCGAGAAAGCGGTTACCCATTATAAAATCCTCAAAGGAAATAAAAAATACACCCTGCTGAAAGTCTGGCTTGAAACCGGCAAAAAAAATCAAATCAGGGTACAACTCGCTGACAAAGGATTTCCCATAATAGGTGATAAAAAGTATGGCTCCACAGTTGACCCCATTGGCCGCCTTGCCCTGCATGCCTGGACATTAAACTTTGAGCATCCTGTAACCGGAGAAAAAATGAACTTAAAAACAGATATCCCCCGGAAATTTTCCCGGATTGTGTAAGAAAAGGCAATCTATATGTTGCCCGTAATACCAAATTAAGTTAAACTTCCTTATGCCTTTCAAATCTGTTTTAAACTGATAGTCTGATGTTTATTCAATTACAAGCATTTATAAACGAATGTTAAACGCCAGTAAATGGTTTTTAACCGACTACCACATTCATGGGCTTGTATGTTTGCACCGAGCTGTTTGGGAAAATCTCGTCAGCCGTAAAAAATGTTAAATTAATCTTATGAACAATTTAGTAAACCGCGTAGTATTGATTGGAAACCTGGGTGCAACACCCGAGTTAAAAGAAATTAGTAACAACAAACACGTGCTCAACCTGAGCCTGGCCACTAACGAATATTACAAAGACAACAGTGGTAATCGCCAGCAAAAAACTACATGGCACAGGATTGTGTTTTGGAACAAACAGGCAGAAATCATTTCCAAAAACTGCCAATCGGGTTCAAGGCTGCTGATTGAAGGACGCCTGACAAACAAACAATGGGAAAAAGACGGCGAAAAACGGTATTCCACGGAAATCAACGCCAACGATTTCATGTTTCTGGATACCAAACAATAAGGTCTGTTTTTAATTGCCAACCCGGACACCTGCAGATAAATTATTTGCGGGTGTTTTTTTTTGGTCAGGGTCAACCTATTTTCTAATGCCAGTCAATTTTTTGAATCTATACCGGAAATATTATCTTTGCCTGTAATAAATGTTTAACAAAACACATTGTAACATGGCAAACATCGGAACAACTTACCTTGGTTTGGACATTAAATCTCCTGTAATAGCAAGCAGTTCAGGACTCACACGCACTGTTGACAGCATAAAAACCCTCGAAGAAAATGGTGCAGGAGCAGTGATATTAAAATCCTTGTTTGAGGAACAGATCAATCATGAAGCTGGGAATATGCTCAATCAGAGCAAAGCTTATCCTGAAGCCGAAGATTATGTGAGAAATTATGCAAAACACAATTCAGTAAGCGAATACCTTACGCTTATAAAAGAATCCAAAAAAGCTTGTGACATCCCTGTTGTTGCCAGCATTAATTGTATAGATGCCAAAGACTGGACTGATTTTGCCACACGCATAGAGGAAGCAGGTGCTGATGCTCTGGAGCTGAACATCAACATCATCCCGGACAACGGGAACATTGAAAGCATTGATTTGGAAACAAGATATTACGATATTGCAGAAGCTATTTTGTCAAAAGTCAGCATCCCGGTTTCCGTTAAAATCGGCTCCCATTTTACCAATATCCTCAGGGTGGTAAAACAATTACAGTTCAGGGGCATTAAAGGGGTTACCATTTTTAACCGATTTTATCATCCCGACATCAACATTGATACCATGGAAATGGTATCTGCATCTGTTTTCAGCAATGATAAAGACATCCAGCATTCATTGCGTTGGGTAGGGATGATCAGTGGTAAAATGCATAAGGCTGAAATTTCGGCATCCACAGGCATCCATAACGGCGCAGGCGTAATCAAACAATTGTTGGCAGGAGCCCAGACCACACAGGTATGTTCAGCACTGTACAAAAAAGGCTTGTCATACATGAGCCACATCAATAAAGAAGTGACTGAATGGATGGATGCCAACGGCTATGATAAAATCAGCGATTTCAGAGGGAAACTATCCTACAAAAACATAAAAAATCCGCAATTCTACGAACGTTCACAGTTCATGAAATACTTTTCAAGTATGGAATAATTTACATAACTTTCACATTGAAAATTTTGTTATTTTTCGACTGTATATAAACAACAAAAATATTCTAATATGATGAAAAAACTTTTGATTATGACACTTCCTTTGATTTTGTTTGCGGTTGCCTGCAACAATGCAGACAAACAAGACGCAAAAGAGAGCGACAATCCCTTTTTCCAAAGCTGGGATACCCCTCAAAACACACCTCCCTTCGATGAAATAAAAACCGAGCATTACATGCCTGCTTTCAAGGAAGCCATAAAGCGGGAAAAGGCAGAAATCGAGGAAATTGTGGAAAACAAAGAAGAACCTACCTTTGAAAACACCATATTGGCTTTTGACCGTACCGGGGAAATGCTGGATAAGGTGTCTTCTGTGTTTTACAATTTGAAATCAGCAGACAGCAATGAGAAAATGCAAAACATTGCTAAAGAAGTAAGTCCGCTTCTGAGCGAACATTCCAGTAACATTATGCTCAATAAGGATTTGTTTAAACGCATTGAAACCGTTTACAACAATCGCAATGATTGCGGGCTAGACGATCAGCAGATCCGGGTGGTTGAAAAATATTACAATGATTTTATCCGCAACGGGGCAGCACTGGAAGGCGAAGACCGTGAAAAATTGAGGGAACTCAATAAAGACCTTAGCATGCTGAGCCTTGAATTTGGGGATAACGTACTGGCTGAAACCAACGAAAATTTTGTGTTGTTGATTGACAATGAAAAAGACCTTGCCGGGTTGCCCGAAGCTGTCATTGACGGTGCTGCCGAAAAAGCCAAAAACATGGACGAAGAAGACAAATGGGCATTTGGGCTTTCCCGTGCTTCCATGACCCCTTTCCTTACTTATGCAGAAAACCGCAATTTGAGAGAAAAACTGTACCGTGGTTATTTCATGAGAGGAGACAATGGTGGTGAATGTGATAACAAAGGCATCATAAAAAAAATGGCTACCAAACGTGCTGAAAAAGCCGAATTGCTTGGCTATGATACGCATGCCGGGTATGTCATCGAAAAAAACATGGCCGACTCTCCCGAAGCGGTGGATAATTTCCTGATGAAACTATGGAATGCTGCCCTGCCGGTAGCCAAAACTGAAGTGTATGACATGCAGAAAATCATTGACAACGAAGGCAAAGATTTTAAACTTGCCCCCTGGGACTGGTGGTATTACGCTGAGAAAGTAAGAAAACAAAAATATGATCTTGATGAATCCCAGTTAAAACCATATTTAAAACTAGAAAATGTGCGTGACGGCATGTTTTGGGTAGCCAATCAGCTATACAGCATCAAATTTGAAAAGATTGACAACATCCCTTTATACCACGAAGATGTGGAAGTGTATGAAGTTACTGAAGCTGACGGCAGTCTGATCGGGTTGCTTTACCTGGATTATTATACCCGTGACAGCAAACAAGGCGGTGCTTGGTGTACCAGCTTCCGTGAAGCCACATACGACGATGAAGGCAACCGTGTTCACCCACTGGCATCCATTGTTACCAATTTTCCGCCTCCAACAGAAGAAACGCCATCCCTGTTGTCATGGGATCAGACAACTACCCTGTTCCATGAATTTGGCCACGCTCTCCACGGGCTTTTTACCGATGGTAAATACAGGCGCACAGCCGGTGTTGTACCACGCGACTATGTGGAACTTCCTTCCCAGGTCATGGAGAATTTTGCAGGCGAACCACAGGTATTGCGTCATTATGCAAAACATTACGAAACCGGTGAAACTATGCCCGACGAACTGATTGAAAAAATCCAGGGAAGCGGACATTTCAACCAGGGGTTTGTTACCGTTGAATACCTTGCGGCCTCCCTGCTTGATCTCGACTGGCATACCTTGACTACCGATGATAATGTGGAAGACGTGAATGCGTTTGAAAAACAAAATATGGATAAAATTGGACTGATTGAAGAAATCCTGCCACGCTATCGCAGTACCTATTTCCAACACATTTTTAGTGGTGGTTATTCTGCCGGATATTACGTTTACATCTGGGCTGCGGTGTTGGATGCCGATGCCTTTGATGCATTCAAGCAAAGCGGTGATATTTTCAACCAGGAACTGGCTGCAAAATTCCGTAAACACTGCCTTGCAGAAGTGGGCAGCGCACCGGCTATGGAACAATACATCAAATTCCGCGGGCAGGAACCAAGCGAAAACCCACTGCTTGAACGTCGCGGCTTGAAATAAAGTTATGATGCATAAGCTATGATATGAAACTGCCCTGTAATTGGGCAGTTTTCTTTGTTTTTAAAATCGCGTAAACATGTTACCAGTCATACCTCCCCCATAAATCGTGTTCCAGCTCAATAAACCGAATGCGTTTGTTGTCACTGTTGGCAAGTGCTTTTTCCATCACAGCCTTTTCTTTGAAAACTTTTGCATTGATTGAGGTTTTAGAGAAACCAGAGTTAAATTCATCAGCTTGCACCATTTTATAGGTATATGCCTGCCAGAAAAAGAGATCGGCAAGCGTGGTAATGTCCTGTTGAAATCCGGAAACATTGACCTCTACTGATCCCATAGCAGGATAAACGGAATCGAAACGCAACCAGTTATCATCGTACAAATCTCCATCAATAATGTCCAGAATAACCGGTGCAATAAAGGCTATGCGCGGTTCCATGATCATGCGTACTGTGTCATACACAAATTCCTGCATGATTTTAAACCCGATGATTTTCATGTTTTCTTCCCGTGGAATGTCCAAAGCTTGCATTGAAAAATCATCAAAAACCTGAACAGCCTGAAAAGTTTCATCTCCCTGGTTTGGTTTCAACAATTTTAGAAAGGGTTCCCCGTTAAACAGGGCAGGGTTATCCTCTGGCATTATAACGGATAAACTCCGTTTTGAAAACGCTACCATGTGTTCTGTGATGGGATAAAACGCATACAGACCTGCTGTGTCACACTGTGGCTTATATGGCACAACATCCTCCATGTCATCATTTTGATACGCATAAACCAGGTTGTTTTGATACTGCCTGGTCTCAATAAGTTTTCCTGATTTGTCCCACAGCTTCCACGTGCCTGTGCGTTGATTGTAGCGAAAATTACCTTTGACTTTTTTACTGCCATCAGGGTAATATGAAAG
>JAYENB010000310.1:0-1531 GCA_034721855.1 Bacteroidota bacterium | reverse complement strand
TTTCTGCGTTACGCTCGTATTTAAAACAGTCATTTACGAAAGTAAACTCCTTGGTTTTAAATACTTCGCAAGCCTTGAACTCGAACATTATGAATTAGACACTGACTCTATTGACAAGCACTAATTAACTAAAATCGTGTATTTCATGATTTAAAAGCCAGTTATTTTGACATTTTAGGGCCGTAAGCCAAATCTCCGGCATCGCCCAATCCTGGTACGATGTATGATTTTACGGTTAATTCATCATCCACACAGGCAGTCCATATTGTGCATTTGTTTGATGGCATTACATTTTCGAGGCGTTGTATGCCCTCTTTGGAAGCAATGATGGCAACAATGTGTATGTGAGCAGGCTCTCCAAACGCTTTTAATGCTTTGTAGGCCAATTCAAAACTGGAACCTGTTGCCAGCATAGGGTCTGCAATAATAATATCGCGATCGGTGAGATCGGGAGCGGTAACGTAATCCATTTTAATTTCAAACGACTTATCATCGTGATACTTACGAAATCCTGCCACAAAAGCGTTATCGGCATTGTCAAAGTAATTAATAAAGCCCTGGTGAAAAGGGATGCCTGCCCTGAGGATGGTGATCAAAACCGGTTGTTTTTCTAACACTGGTACGCTGGCAACGCCGAGTGGGGTTTTGATGTTTTCCCGTTTAAAAACCAGTTCCCTGGATATTTCGTATGCCATAATTTCACCTACGCGTTCCATGTTCCTGCGAAAACGCATGCGGTCTTTTTGAATGATTTCACTGCGTATTTCAGAAACAAACTGGTCAATCAAGCTGCCTCGTTCACCAAGATTTACAAAATTTATCATATCGTTCTGTCTTGTTTGTTGATATGCTATTGGTTATGATAACCTAATAAAGCCAAAACTGGTTGTAAAGATATGCTGTTTTTGAAAACTAAAAGAAAAATATGAATGCTTTACAACACAGGTAATGTGTTTCTGCGAACACGTCAGTAAAAGATTCTGCCAGCATAGTGTTTGCCTTGTCTGTCAGAAATGTGATACAGGTATATGCCGTGTTTTGGATGAAAATCCAATGTGGTGGTGTTGCTTAGGCGGTTGTGAAACAACAACTGCCCTGACAAGCTGTGTATTTTTACATCGTAAGGCATGTTGTTTGAAGCCCGGAAATGTATCCTGCCGGCAAAGCTGATAAGTCCGGGTTTGTCATCAGCCTGTGATATTTGGTTGTTTACTAACAAACAGTCATCCACAGCGCCGCTGATGCTGTCAAGTTCAAATTCACTCATTATGCCATTGGGACATATAACGACATATTTTGGCACCAGATCCACCTCATAAAGGTCAACCACAGAATCTTCTTCAGTTGATGCCCAACATTCATAATCAGTATTGTTGTCGTCTTCAAACGCATTGATTGCACTGTACGTATATAATTCATTGCAGATTGCCCAGAGATACACATCTTCGGTATTTTGCCCGTATGTGTTGTAAATGTTATTGAGTGTTGGCACTGCATTGGAGCATGGTGCACAGTAAGGCCTGAAAAAAGC
>JAYENB010000309.1:25779-34591 GCA_034721855.1 Bacteroidota bacterium | reverse complement strand
GTTAACATTTTACACATTGGGATTTGGGTATTGATTAGGTCAATTAGGTCAATTAGGTCAATTAGAAATTATAAAAATGTATAAACTAAGAAATTGATGTTAAATAAATATACTGTGAATGGTTACCTCTATTCTAATAAATGTTTGATAAATAATAGTTATTTGGTTCTATTGTATTAGTTGCCAGTTGGCAGTTGGTAATTGCCAACCAATTCGTGCTCGCTCTAATTTGCAATACGGTTGTAAAACGTGAAATTAACGAAAAGATAGTTAATTTTTTCAAATCCACTGATATAATAGAGCGATAACGGTTAACATAGATTAAAATCGGTTACTTATGAAACACAATACCGAACTGATACCGCAATGCGTTACAAATTATATTTTAAAGCATTAAAAAAAGCCAAACACAAATTGTGAATGGCTTTTTTTATGTGTTGGACAAATAAATTATTCTTCTGACTCTTCTGATTCAGAAAACATCACTTCAAACATTTTTTCATTCAGTTTGTCGTAACCTTCCACATCAGACATGTCAATGTCTTCATATTTGTCCTGCATTTCTTTCTGAAGGGTTTCCAACTCTTCATTCAGTTCAGCGTTTCCTGCGGAATCATCTTTATACTTTTTTTCCAATTCTGCAGAAAAATCCATGAACGTTTTAAATTCATTGACAATGTTGTCAATTTCTTTGTCAGAAAGTTCCCCATCTTTAGCAGCTTTCTGTTGCATTTGGATCAATGTTTCTTGTTTGTCCATCAATTTTTTGGCATCACCTTCTGGTCCACTGTTACATGATGTAAACGTAAATACGAAAGCAACGAGGCCTAATAATACAGCAAATTTTTTCATGATATAAATTTTAGTTTATTAAATAATTAAAAAATATTCTTTACAAAGGACAAATATAATATCATTTTGAATCAACCCAATAAAAATACTATTTTTTTTATAAATATTTTGCAACTATTGGCATTTTGCGTCCAAAACCAAAGGCTTTAGAGGAAACACGCAGTACAGGGGGTGCCTGAAAACGTTTATATTCACTTTTATTTACCAAACCGATGACATATTTCACGGTGTCTGTGTCAAAACCGGCTCTAATGATTTCCGATTCGGATAATTTTTGTTCAATGTATTCAAACAAAATGCCATCAAGTACCTCATACGGGGGTAAGCTGTCTTCATCTTTTTGACCAGGGCGTAGTTCTGCCGAAGGTGGTTTTTCAATGCTGTTTTGCGGGATAATTTCTTTATCACGGTTAACGAACCTTGCCAAAGCAAATACATCCGTTTTATACACATCCCCCAATACCGATAAGCCCCCGTTCATATCGCCATACAAGGTAGTGTATCCAACAGCGGCTTCACTTTTGTTGGAGGTATTGATTACCATGTGTCCAAATTTATTGGATATCGCCATTAGCATCAATCCGCGAATCCTGGCCTGTATGTTTTCTTCCGTAACCCCCTCAGGCATGTTTTTAAACATACCGGATAATGATTGATGTAAGCTTTCAAATCCTGGTTTTATGGGAACAATGTGATGTGGTATATTCAGATTTTCAGCCAGTGTTTCAGCATCCGTGATGCTATGCTCGCTGGAATATTGTGAAGGCATGAGTACACCGTGTACATTATCAGGCCCTAAAGCATCTGCCACCACAGCTGCGGTAACTGCCGAATCTATGCCTCCTGAAAGCCCAATTACCGCGGAGGTAAACCCCATTTTCTTAAAATAATCCCGCACGCCCAAAACAAGGGACTTGTGGATATTTTTAATTTTTGATGAATGTGATATGGCAGGCTTTTGAGGGGATTTGAAATGCACTGTATCAAATACATCAACATCTTCTTCAAAATGTTTTAATTGTTTTATGACCTGTCCCTGTGCATTTAACACCCGAGAACCGCCATCATAAATCAATTCGGTATTGGCTCCCGTTTGATTAACGTAAACTACCGGTAATCCATACTTTTTTGCATTGTTCGCAAGGATATCATTGCGCAGTTTTTCCTGGTTGTATGAAAAGGGAGAGCCTGCCATGTTAATAACAAAATCGGGTGATAATTTGCTGAGTTCTTCAAGGGGAGAAATGTTATATTGCTTTTCTTTGGCAAACCGGTATGGGGCCTCTTGTTTATCCCATAAATCTTCGCAAATCGTAACGGCTATTTTTTTGCCTTTAAATTCCAGAAGTTCAAATTTGTTATTGGTTTCAAAATACCGGTATTCATCAAAAATATCATAGGTTGGCAACAGAGTTTTGTAAAAGCTTTGTTTGATTTCACCTTTTTCCATAAAAACCGCAGCGTTGTACAATTTTTTACCCGTTTCATTCTGATTTAACAATGGAGTACCAATCAGAACCCCGATGTTATAACTATGATGTTTGATTTTTTCGAGGCTTTCATACACCTTGTCAATAAAATCCTTCTGCTCAAGAAGATCATGGGGAATGTATCCGCAAACCGCAAGTTCTGAAAAAACAACCAGGTCACAGCCCTGTGCTTTTGCCTTTTCTATGGCAGCGATAATTTTGGAGGTGTTCAATTCAAAATCTCCGATGGTATAATTTAACTGGGCAAGCGCAATTTTCATGTTTTTATTTTTTGGTCGTTGCAGTAAAATAAACTGTACATCAAAAGCATTAAATAACTACTCACCGCAAAGACGGAGAGTCGCAAAGTTATAAAATTTAACGGACTATCAATATAGCACGAATGCACGATTGCACGATTTTATGATTTTAAGATAGAACGATATGTAAGCTGATAAACCATTAGTTCTATATATGCTCTTATTTTTCCTTATCAAAACTTCCATCACTCTATCTCACTATCTCTTCGTTTCTCTATCACACCAGCACTCCATCTCCCTATCATGCCAACTCGCTTTCGTGCTTTCGTTCCTTCACCCTATCGTGCCATCTTGCTTTCGTTCCATAGTACTTCCATGATAAGTGATTTAATTCATTTTTTTTCATTTCTTAGCGTCTTAGCGCCTTAGCGGTAAAAAATGTATGCGGTTGTGTAGTTACAGCATCATATAAAAAATCCCAATTCCTGCGAATCGGGATTTTTGCAATAACATCAGTGTTTTAAAAAAGGATACCAAATTTTAAAGCAACTGCATTCACTTTGCCACGGTGGTCTCTTCTAACACTCCCATTGGTTGTTTCATAAACCTGAACCGTTAACTCATCATCCGATTTTTTTACAAAATCAAGTATGCCCCCGTTATACACCAATTCTGTGATAAAGCGGGTGTTTCCGGAAAGAGCCCATTCAAAACCGGCTCCCATAAACCAGTTGAAATTAAACAGACTTATGTTATCGGTAAAAAGGTCCTGGGAGTTCGCAGAAATGTCCGCTATGCTTTTTAATCGAATCATTGGTGTTACCCCGGCTTTCATGTAATAAGACATAAAACCAATTTCATTGGTTTTTCCTTTAAAACCAACTGGAATCTCGAGGTAATTCAGGGTGTATGAAATTTTTTCTCCTTCGCGAATCAGGGTAATTGAATCCAAATCATATAAATTGGCAGCAGCTCCATATTCATATTTCATAGAACCACCCACGTTATTGTATTTAACAGCGGCTGTAAACAAAAAATTGTCAAACAGAGGAAAATCTGCCATGGCACCGTACGTATAACCTAATCTGACACCATCGTTACTGTGAAATTTACTATCCACACCAAACCACGAAAGGTTAGGGCCGGCAAAAAGGCCGCCGGATACCTGGGCAAATCCTGTAAAACTGAATATTGTCAACAAGGATGCAATGAGAATCTTTTTCATATCGTTTAATTTTTAATGTTTGTTACACTATTTTTGTTCATTGCAAATATATATAAAAATTTAAGTGCAAATGAAAATTACACGTCAAAATCTCATAATAATAATTCTAAGCATCATTGCATTGGGGTTAATATCATACCTGCTCTTTTTCAAAACAAAAAACACCCTTAGGGTAAATGTATCTGACATAGATGTTGAAATTGACATCCGGCGTTTTGATAAAGATTTGTTTGCGGATTATACTGATATAGAACAACACACCGCATTTCTTGAAGAAAAATACCCCCGGTTTTTCCTGCTTTTCACACAACAAATCATCACCATTGGGCATACAGGAAACAAGCGGTTTTATGAATATTTTGATGCATTCTTAACGGATTATTCAGTGGAGAAAGCCAGGAAGGCAGTGGAGAACAAATTCCGAACGCTGGATGAAACCGAAGCCACACTAAAAAACGGATTCCGCCATTACAAATATTATTACCCGGAAAAAGAAATTCCCGGTATCCTTACGTTTATTGCCGGATTCAACCATTCCATTGTGACCGATAATGGCATAATAGGCATAGGCCTTGACAAATACCTTGGTGCAGATTCTGAATTGTATGCCATGATGGATATCCCTGTTTACGCAGTCCGGAAAATGCAGCCTGAATTCATGCCTGTGGATTGCATGTACGCATGGGCAAAAATGGAGCATGCCGGCCCTGACACGTCAGAATACCTTGTACACAAAATGATTTACGAAGGCAAATTGCTTTATTTCCTGGATGCCATGTATCCTGATATGCATGACAGCATTAAAATGGGATATGCTGCTCAGGACCTGGCGTATTGCCAACAGTTTGAAAAATTCATGTGGGACTACCTTGTGAGTGAAGAACTGCTGTTTTCCACGGATTATTTAAAACGGCGAAAATTTATTGGCGATGCTCCTTTTACGTATGCATTTGGGAAAGAATCTCCGGGCAGAGCTGCTGTATGGCTTGGCTGGCAAATAGTGAAAGCGTATGCAGAAAATAACAACATGGAGGTAAAAGCGCTGATGAATGAAAACGATTATCAAAAAATACTGAATGAGTCTGAGTATAGGCCGTGAGAGAACGATAGCACGAAAGCACGATGGCGGGAAGGCACGATAAGAAGATTGAGAAATGGTGTGGTGGATAGATAGAGTAATGGTGAAATAATATTTACTTTTTAAGTTCTTCTTCGGGAACTACTCAGCAGTTAATCAAAACAATGGAACGCTGATAACGCAGATGATTATGATAAACGCAGATAATTACAAACACTTGAATCTTATTCTACATTTATGAGCAAAGCATTTTTAAAGTAAATTATAAACAATCAGCGTCATCTGCGTTCTATATATTTTAAATAGGTGAATTGAAATCTTCTTCGCCGGCGTGGAATGCCTGGTATTTTTTCGATAACAATCCCAAATAATTGCTAAAACTGGTCATGGCCTTTTCTGTATCACTGGTTACTTCCTTATTTTGAAGTCTGAGCAACAACAAAGAATACAAAGCATTGAAAGTTAGCTCAACATCATTGTCATCTTTGTTTTTTGATTTTTCGCGAAAAGCTGCAAGATTAGGCAAGGCAAGGTTAAACACCTGCTGATAGGTTGTTTCACTTTCGTTTTGCATCAGGTACAAATGAAATTCATATAAATCATTCACCTGGTTAATCAGGAATTGCAGGTGGCCTGCGTTTTGGATTTTTTCATCTTTCATTTGCTGAATAAGACCTTCATACCAATTGCGGATTTCTTGTTTTTGCTTTGTATCTGTTTCGTATTTGCTGATAAGATTTTTTCCCACCTTGTCTTTGTCAATGTCTAATGCCCTTAGCATATCTTCAATTTGCCACATATAAAGCACATATTCAGCAATGTTTTCCTTTTTTTTCTGTTTTGCAATAATCATTTGTACGGATTTACTTTATCAATTTGTCTGCGTTCTTTTTTTGTAGGTCTGCCTTTTCCTTTTGCCCTTATGATGCCGGTTTCACGTGCTTTTTTCAATTTCTGAAACTCTTCCTCCGGCGTGGTTTCTTTTATGTAATCCTCAACAAGCTTAGCACCCACACGTGAATTGAGTGTTTCAATGACATAAAAACTACGGATAATGGGTGGTCTCTTTATTTCTATTTTATCTCCTGTGGATATTTTTGTCGATGGCTTAACATCCTGGTCATTCACTAAAATATGTTTCTTTTTGCATGCTGTTGTTGCCTTTGATCGCGTTTTGAAAAGACGCACGCACCACAAAAATTTATCTATTCTTGTCTCTTTCGCCATATTGTTAACAACAATTTAAAAATCAAAAGTACAAAGGGTTTTACGAATAAGAAAATATTCTTATTTTGCTGCGTCAAAAATTCTAACAAATAAATCTTATTTTAATTATGAAAAATATTGGTATTGCTGTTTTGGCTATTTTGCTGTCGTGTAGCGGATTCTCACAGGAAAAGCTAAGTGGAGAATTTCACAGTTCAGATCAACAGGTAGAACCCACTCATTTTGACACAGAGCTATTGTCAAAGGTTGTGTTACAGGAGCTTAATATGCTTATGGACTCTTTGGGGCTGGAAGGTTTTGAAAAGTACGATTTTTTGGTTCCCATTGCTTATGATCATGCCATGGAAATGGCAGAAAATGAAATCGCAACCACAGAAGGGAAAGGCAAAAAGAAGGTCATTGAATCGAGAATCCAATATTATGGTGGCAGCGGTATTGGAGATGCCATTGTCATGAGAGAAAACATTAAAAATACAGATGGATACCTGACATACCGGGAAATTGCACGAAACATCATCATCGGGTGGTCTTCCAGTGTCAGGACAATGCGAAAACTAAGGGAACAACAGTTTTTCCTTGCTGGTGTAGGCAGTGCTTTGGATGAAAGACAAAAGAAAGTGTACGTATCCTGCATGATGGGCAATTATTTCACCAAAAATGAAGGCGCTGACATGATTAAAGAAATTGACCCCAAAGTGTCAACAGGAGGGTTGTTTCCTTTTTGGAGATGGGGCATTAAACATTCTGAATACCTGGCATGCCGGAATTGCACAAAATATTTTCCCGACATCATTGACTTGCAAAAAAACCTGAGCATCAATGATAAAGGCGAAATTATTTTCAAATACAATGACTTGCGCCGTTTTCAGCGATTGATCCGCAGCAAAAAAGATGGTTTGGCGGTGGATATCGTGAGGAAATCACAGTTTGACAACTGCAATCGTCCCAACATTGTGGATTACAGCCTTGTTAACCGGGGAATTATGCTTAAGCCTGTTTACAATAAAAAGCTGATGAAACGAAACATGGCTTCACCCGAAGGAAAACGTGATCGCGTTAAAAAACTGGAAGTTGTGCTTGGGGAATTTCCGGAAGAACTCAATCCTGAAGAAACGGAGCTGAACCTGATGATTTTGCAGGATAAACATGTTTGTTATAACCTTCCGCCATCCTTTGTGTTTGATGCACAATATGAATACAGCCAAAAAATCGGGTTGCTACCCGACACAATTGTTCCCGAAGGCGTGCCGGCATACGAACCGGTAGCTACAACAAATAAACTGGAATTTCGGATTCCTTTTGAGCGCAATAAATACACCTATAAAAAGGAAGACATTAAACCGATGATTGAAGCCCTCAACGAACCGGATTTTATCATCAATAAAGTACACGTTGCAGCCTATTCATCTCTTGAAGGCAGTGTTAAAGCAAACGAAGAACTCCAGGAAAAACGTGCCGAAAGTATCATCAACACATTCCGCAAAAACCAGAACGCCAACATCATAGACTCTGTAACGGCAGAACCAAACTGGGAAGATTTTAAAAAGGATGTCCAGGAAACAAAACACAAAAAACTGGCTGACATGAACATGGATGAAGCCATCAAATACATTAACGACAACAACCTGGCTAAAAAACTGGAGCCCATTTTGGAAAATCACCGTTATGCTGACATCACTATCTGGATAACTTACGACCTTACAGAAGGAAAAGAAGAATATTACGTTGTTGACCAATTTAATAAGGCAATTAAAAAAGGTGACCTTGCCAAGGCCTTGTCTATCCAAAAATTCATGTATGACCAGCTTGTGAAAGGCAATTATGGTGAAACCGCCGTTGAAAACATGCAAATCCCCGATGGAAAAGAATATGTAGGCCTTAATATGAACCGCATTTGTATGGAAAAAATCCTGTACGATGATGTCATTGATAAATCCTACCGGGATGAAATCAAGCATCTGTGGGAGCTGGATAAAGAAAATCCGTACGTTTACTACAATTACGTGTATTGCCGTGTATTGTTGGAGAATGTTACCAATGAATACGACAGGGAAATATTGCAGGATGAAATCAGCTATCTTTATGATTTTGATTTACGGGAAGACAGACTCGACCTGCTGAACATTGAACTGCAATATAAAGTGATGGACATTTACGCTGATTCGGTAGGCATTGACCACCCGGTAGTAAAGAAAAGTCTTAAAATGATTAAGCATATCATCAATTTTGATGAAGTGAACTGGCAAAATTCACTCAAGCTGGCAGCAATATACCTGAATCATGGTGATTACCATTATGCGTTTGATTTGCTGAAACCGTATGCCCTCGAAGACGATGTCTATCCTGAATTGTTGTTTACCTACATCAGCCTGTGTTCCAAAGTTGAACATCAAATGCAGTCAAACCGGCTTGCTGAAGCGCTTGAAAAAGCTCAAAAAATGGATAATCAACGGTTTTGCAATATGTTTAAAGGAAAAAATGCTTTCCCATCACAGGTTTTTGCCAATGAGAGAGTTAAAGAACTGTATTGTGACCACTGTAAATAACTAAGGTGCCACTTTACAAGTTACTTGTTTTTACATTGTTTGTTATGGGTTGACTGAGGATTTCAAATCGTGAATTGTAACAGGTCCATTAAAACAGCTCCCAACTAAGATACTGAAAACACAAAGAGAAATAATATGACTGAAAATGAATTAGC
>JAYENB010000309.1:0-25679 GCA_034721855.1 Bacteroidota bacterium | reverse complement strand
ATGCCCCTGGGGTAACGTTAACAAAACAGCTCCCACGAAACACCAAGAATACAAAGAAAAAAGGTTCACAACACTTTGTGTACTTTGTGGCTTTATGGGAAATAACAACAAGGATGCCCGGGGTAACGTTAACAAAACAGCTCCCACTAAGACACTAAGAACACAAAAAAAATGTTCACAATACTTTGTGTACTTTGTGGCTTTGTGGGAAACAACAACAAGGATGCCCGGGGTAACGTTATGTAATGTGCAAAAATTTTAGTTATCAATGGAAATAATAAAAACAGATAGTCGTATGAAATGGTTATTATGCATTGCATTCAGTATGTTATTTGTGGAAATCAGTGCTCAAACAAGAGTTGAAGGTGAAATTCTAGCAGCACCGGGTGACCACATTATACTAGCTGAACATTTTGGGGACAAAATCAATCCTGTTGATACCATTCCCCTGGATGAAAACAATTGTTTTGTTTATCACCTCCAACCCACGCAGTCAAAAGGCTTGTATCGCTTGATGTTCTCTGAAAAACGGTGGTTAGATGTTATTCTTGGATGGGATAATTTAAAATTTCAATGTGTTGCCGATGCTCCTGTTGAATCCCTTGAAATTATAGCATCATGGCAAAACAAATCATTGTTTGACTTTATTAACATCATTGCCCACCAAAACCAAAAAGTGGATGTGCTTAGAAACTTTATAAGCCATTATCCCGATGATGATAAATTAATGACATTATGCAAAAAAGAAGCAAAAGCATTGCATCAAACGCGTAAGGATTTTTTTGATGACCTGAGAGAAAACCATCCCGATACGTTTGTTACCAACTATCTGACATTTTTGTTTGAATGGCCTTTGAACATGTTTTACAGTAACAATCCTGAAGTTAAACATGAGATGATAAGCAACAAAGACTGGAGCGATACCCTGTTGTTGAATTCAGATGCCTATTCTAAGACCTTGATAGATTACCTGATGTTATATGGAAACAGAAACGCCGGAAGAGAGCAACAAATAAGCCTTTATAAACAAGCAATTGACAGTGTTTTTAGCTTTATCCCCGCCCATTCGCCTGTTTATGATTATGCCATGTTGTATCTGATGCAGGGTTTTGAGCAATTTAAGATGGAACCACTTGTCATTCACATGATTAAAAACCATGCTGACAACTGCAGCAGAACAGAAAGCAAACTTGATAACCGCATAAATTACTATGAAACCTTTCAAAACGGGGCTACAGCACCTGATTTTATTTCCACGACAATGGACGGAGAGCCTGTGAATTTCTACGAGGAAGTCAGTGGTAAAACACTACTTGTTTTTTGGGCTACATGGTGCGGACATTGCAAACAACTCAATCAATCCTTAACTGAAATATATCCTCAACTGGGACAAAAAAACATTGACATTATCTCAGTTTCACTTGACCACAATCCGGATGAACTTACCACCTATCTGGAAAACACTGACCTCCCTTTCGAAGTGTGGTGCGATTATCAGGGATGGGAAAGCGATGTTGTTGACCAATACTATTTGTATGCAACACCAACCATGCTGCTGCTCGATAAAGACAAAACCATCCTTGGAAAACCACTAAACCTCAATCAACTCGTATATATGATAAATGATATTCAGTAATTTTATTGCAGGCAGATAAATTATTCGTATTGGGGGAAACAACTTTGCGAAAGTTTTGAACTTTCATAAAATTCAAATGAGATGCTTTGTAGTTTTGATAATAGAATTATTTGGGCGTGCCCCTTATTTTTTGGGTCTCACTCTAAATCGCTAAGCGAATCACTCGCTTAGCGATTCAGAGCAAGAAACCTAAAAAATAAGGGTCGGTCTCCGGCTTTTAGCTGCTTTGCTTCACCTTCAGCCTGTTATGCTGTGGACAGGAGCTCCCGTCTCCACTACCGTTCCGCCGGGCACAGCCCCTGTCGCTCTGCCACAGCAACAGGCTGTAAGGCTCATCTTCAGCAGGCTAACCGCCTCCGCCCTCACGCAGGATTGCACGAAAGCATGATACCACGATAGAATAAGTAACCGATTTTAACCATTATTAACCGTTATTAACTGATTTGGCAAATCAATTCATAAATTTTTGTATTTTGCGGTGGCAGATACTTAGTGCTTGTCAATAGAGTCAGTGTCTAATTCATAATGTTCGAGTTCAAGGCTTGCGAAGTATTTAAAACCAAGGAGTTTACTTTCGTAAATGACTGTTTTAAATACGAGCGTAACGCAGAAATCGGACATTATGGACAGACACTACTTATATTGATATTTATTTCATTAGTATTAAACCGGAAACCATGAAGGAATATAAAATTAAACATATCAATTTCATCAAAAGCAGCACTACCTTAGAGCAGTGTCCTCCTGCCGACAAGCCCGAATATGCTTTTGCCGGCCGGTCAAACGTGGGGAAGTCAAGATTGATCAACAGCCTTGCCAATCGTAAAAAACTGGCCAAAATTTCACAAACCCCGGGAAAAACACGGACAATCAATCATTTTGTTGCTGATAACACATGGTACCTTGCCGATTTACCCGGTTACGGTTTTGCAAAACGTTCAAAATCTGAACGAAGCATATTCCAAAAAATGATTTTGGAATACATATCCGGGCGTAACAACATGATGGTTCTTTTTGTACTGGTGGATTCCCGCATTCCCCCTCAAAAAATGGACATTGACTTTATCAACCTGCTGGGAAAATCTGAAGTACCGTTTTACATCATATTTACTAAAACAGATAAAATCTCACAAAAACAAAAAAATGCTTTGCCGGACGACATGTTTCATGCCCTTCATGACACCTGGGAACAACTTCCGACGTATTTTTTTACGTCTTCCGTTACAAAAACCGGATGCCAGGATATCCTGAATGAAATTGACCGGCTTAACCGTTCAAAACCTGTCAATAACTTTTTATAAAACATTCTTTATTATCATGAATGAAATGATAAATTTGCATAACCAAAAAATAAATTAAACATGTCAGCAAATTCTCCTATAAAGTTTTTTTCGGGTGAGGCATCCCGTTACCTTGCCGAACAAATTGTAGAAAACTATGGTGTAAAATTAGGTGCTTCCTCTTTACAAAAATTCAGTGATGGTGAGTTTCAGCCCAGCTTAGATGAAACCGTCCGCGGGCACCAGGTATTTATCATTCAATCTACGTTTCCACCCATAGAAAATTTCTTTGAACTGTTACTCATGGTGGATGCAGCAAGACGGGCTTCAGCATACAAAGTCAATGTGGTAATTCCGTATTTCGGTTTTGCACGTCAGGACAGAAAAGATAAAGCCAGGGTTCCTATTGGAGCCAAACTTATGGCTGATTTGTTAGCCGCTTCCGGCATTGACAGGGTAATGACAATGGATTTGCATGCTGACCAGATTCAGGGATTTTTCAATGTGCCAGTTGACCATGTGTATGCCTCCGCGCTGTTTGTTGATTTTATTGAGAGCCTCAATCTTGAAAATATTGTGGTTGCTTCTCCCGATATGGGTGGAACCAAACGGGCAAATGCCTACTCAAAATTTCTTGATTGCCCTATGGTATTGTGCCACAAAGCAAGGGAAAAAGCCAATGAAGTATCAGAACTGCGGATTATCGGGGAGGTGGAAGGCAAAAATATCATCATTGTGGATGATATGATTGATACTGCCGGAACCGTTACACAAGTGGCCGATATGATGCTTGAAAAAGGCGCAAAATCTGTCAGGGCCATAGCCACCCATCCGGTACTTTCAGGACCGGCATATAAACGCATTGAAAACTCCTGTCTTAAAGAAGTGGTGGTAACAGATTCCATTCCGTTAAAACAACAGTCTGACAAAATCAGGGTACTTGGTATCGCTGATTTGTTTGCTGATATCATCCGCAAAGTGTATAATCATCAATCCATAAGCACTGCTTTTCAGAAAGTCAGAAAATAATTGTTTCATACTTATAAAGATTTCATTTACTTTACTATATTTGCAGCCCAATTTGTGAACCGTGCGATGGGGACGTAAAAATCCAGGTAGCACTAAAACACTGTATTATGAAAACACTGACAATCAAAGCAAAAAACAGAGAAGAACTTGGTAAAGCAGCTACCAAAAGACTGAGAAAGCAGGGAGAATTGCCTTGTGTATTGTATGGAGGTGAAAACATCGTTCATTTTCATGCCCCGGTAAATGATTTCAGGCATCTGATTTACACACCGGACGTATATTTTGTTAACCTTGAAATAGGTGACAATGTGTACAAAGCCATTATGAAAGACTACCAGTTTCACCCCGTTACTGACACCGTTATCCATCTTGATTTTTTTGAAATAAAAGAAGGAAAAGCCATGGATATGAAAATTCCGATACATTTAAGTGGGTTGGCCGAAGGTGTCAAAGAAGGTGGTGTGCTGAAACAGGATTACCGTTACCTCAAGGTACGGGCGCTTCCAAAAGACATGCCTGAAAGCATTGATATAGACATCACTCCTCTTACCATTGGAGACAGCGTAAAGGTTGGTAATCTGAAAATCGAAAACGCTACCATACTTGAAAAAGAAACCGTTTCAGTTGTTGGTGTTGTTGCTGTTCGTGGTATTGCAGAAATCGAAGCTGAAGCCGAAGCCGAAGCTGAAGCTGCCGCTGAAGAAGAAGAAGCTGAAGAAGGCGAAGAAGGCGCTGAAGAAGAAGCTAAAGAAAGCGAAGAAGCTTCAAAAGATGAAGGGAAAAAAGAAGAAAAACCCAAAGAATAGGTTTCCCCCCAACATTCTGAACTTAATATTTCGTTACCGTGAAATACCTTATCGTTGGGCTCGGAAATCTGGGACCACAATACGAAAACACAAGACATAACATTGGTTTTATGGTGTTGGATGCGTTGGCAAATGCATCCAATGCCGTTTTTAGCGACAAACGGTACGGTTTCAGAACAGAAATAAAACATAAAGCCAGAAAATTAGTGCTGGTAAAGCCTACCACCTTTATGAATATGAGTGGGAATGCTGTACGGTATTGGCTGAATAAAGAAAAACTAAATACAGACCGCCTGATGGTAATCCTGGATGACATTGCGCTTGATTTCGGAAAAATCAGAATACGTTCCAAAGGAGGTGATGCCGGACACAATGGACTGAGCCACATAATTGATGTCATTGGAACCAATCAATTCCCTCGAATGAGAGTAGGCATTGGCAATGATTTTCCGCCCGGCAGACAAACAGATTATGTGCTTGGCAATATGACAACTGAAGAAACAAAAATCTTTAAGGAAAAAAAAGACACTTATATTGAAGCCATTCAGGCTTTTACGGTATTGGGCGTTGAAAGAACCATGAATTTTTACAATAATAAATAAGCATTGCTCCGGAGTATTTTGTAATTTCGGCATAAACAAAGCCTTGTGCGTTCATTTTTTCAAATATTATCCTGCCGCATTGTTGGTTTTTTGGCTTTTCTGCGATTGCCACCATGGCTGCTCAAACCTGTTATCAAAACGTATTCCCGCATGTATCATGTGTCTGTACATTTGTTTGACATGAACGTTCAGAATTACCGTTGTTTCAATGATTTTTTTATCCGTAAATTTAAACCCGGTGTCAGGCTGTTTTCCGGAACGTTAGCTTCCCCGGTTGATGGGACATTGTATGCCAGTGGGCCTATAAACCAACAAACGCTGCTTCAAATTAAATCGCAACCAATCACGGTGCCTGATTTGTTGACACATCCGGACAAAACCATAAACAAATACTGCAGTTTTTACCTCGCTCCGGGCGATTATCACCGTGTACATGCACCCTGTAACATGACAATACATTCGGTAACCTACGTTCCCGGGGCTTTTTATTCTGTATCCCCGCAGGTTGCACGCAAAAAACCAATTTTCCTGAAAAATGAACGGGTGATAATTCACGCAACATCTTCATCAGGGCCTGTTTATCTAATAATGATAGCTGCTCTTAATGTTGGAAACATCAGCCTGAAAGTTTTGAATGATGATGCTTTTTCACACAAGCAAAAAACAAGCATCACGGATAATTTCCCTGGCCAGGTAAATTACAAACAAGGAGATGAAATCGGAAAATTTAATTTTGGCAGCGCTGTTGTATTGCTCACTTCTGAAAAAGTTGCAGAAAATAAAACACTCAGGAAAATACAACTGGGAACTTCACTTCTTTCCTGATGTTAAAAGAATTGAATGAGATAAGGATTAATTAGTGTCTGTCCAGAATGTCCGATTTCTTCGTTACGCTCGTATTTAAAACAGTCATTTACGAAAGTAAACTCCTTGATTTTAAATACTTCGCAAGCCTCGAACTCGAACATTCTGAATTAGACACTGACTGTATTGACACACACTAATTAGTGTCTGTTTTTTCAGCATGACTTTCCATCATCTTTTTCATAAACATCCTGTTCTTTTTCAGTACCATCTCTGTAAATTCAATAAGTGCAGCCTCAGCCTTTTCAGAATGTTTATTATGCTGTTTTTTGTATTGTGATTCCATTTGCTCAAGGCGGCCAACCAATTCTTCCTGTTTTTGTTTCTTATATGCTTTGATTTTTTCAATCACATGGGGATACTGTTTATCTGTAAAATTGGTGTACTTTATGTAATCCATAAAAAAATGTTTCTTCCCGTTCAGTTGTAAAGATTTTTCCGAAGACAGGTGATTTTTCAATGCGATTTCCGGACTGTGCAAATAACAATGTGCAGGGAATTTTTCAATGCCTGAATAAATGGGCAAAAAAGGCTGTGTACAAGGGCGTCTGAATGCAATCCATACCAAGGTCCCCATCGCTTCGGGAACATCTTCTTTGAATTCAACCACCATGCTGTACTGATTGTGGGCAGCACAAATTGTATTCACCGGATTATCATGCGGATTTCCATTTCGGTATCTGTTGCTTACGTCAAATTCGGTTCCTTCATAATGATTCGCCATGATGTTCATCAAACCCTTAACCGTCAGCTTTTCATCTGGTTTTACTGAAAACGGAAACGGTTTATCCATGGGATAATTTTTCCCGGTAATCATGTTTAATCCCTGCCATTTTCTGGTGATGTTGCCCGGATGCGCCAGGCTTTCTAATTTGCCATAGGCTTTTCTAAAATTGAATGTTTTATCTTTATCAGGCTTATACCATCCTTTTTTGATGGCGTAGTCAACAATATCGTCAGCCCCCATGAAATTTTCTTTGTCTTCAAGGCGAACTTCTGTAATGGTGTAATAATTCGGGACAACAACCACTTCATCATCAGGCACACGTTGTGCAACCCAGTGTTTGCCGTTTACCACAGCAAGCACCCACGCTTCATCTTTATCAGCAATACAATATGTTCTCCCGGATGAATCATACCCATATTTTTCAATAAGTTTACCACCAATTTCCACAGCTTCTTTTGCAGAACCGGCATATTCGGCTAACATACGCCTGAACATAAAGCTGATCCCGCCACCGGTTAATTCGGGATTATCTTCTTTTGAAGGACAGGCATTGGAAACAACAACAACGCCTTTATCGTTGACATAAGAACCTGCAAAATCCTGACCGGGCATTTCTATCCACAAAAACCCATATTTTTTTTTACCTGCCCTCTGAATTGCCTCACCTTGCTTTGTATGATACTTTTGTGTGTCCGCAGGCTTGACTTTCAACAGGTTTATTATGTTTTTTCCAAAATCATCCTCGTTGTGAGCGAGCATAACCACAGCATTTTCTGTGGCGTCTTTCCCTGCTATCACGGTAAAGCAATTAAATGAATTTATACCTTGTGACTGCGAAAACACCAACCCCCCATACAGGCTGATAACAAATAATAAAATCAGTTTTTTCATCATCTCAATAAATTTAACAGCACTCCCTTTTGTTTTTACACCAGCCGCACTTCCATTTCCAGTTCAATGCCGAATTTAAAAAGTATGTCTTTCCTGATCTGCTCAGCCAATGACATAATATCACGAGGTTTCGCCATGCCATAATTCACAAGCACAAGGGCTTGTTTTGGATGAACACCGGCATCTCCAACACGGTATGCTTTCCATCCGGCTTTGTCAATCATCCAGGCAGCAGAAATTTTCATCATCTCATCGCCTGCAGAATAGGCTTTTATCCCGGGATATTGGCTTTTAAGAAAATCGTATTGGGCCTTTTGAACAATGGGATTTTTAAAAAAACTACCGGCATTACCAATCACATCGGGATCGGGAAGTTTTTGTTCCCTGATTTCTATCACCGCATCACGAATGGCCTGCTGCGTGATTTCCGTTCCTTTTAATTGTTCTTCTAACTGTCCGTATGAAATGTTAAAATCCGGTTTTTTATTTAACCTGAACTGCACGTATGAAATAAAAACCTTTCCTCTGAGTTCATGCTTAAAAATGGAGTCCCTGTAATCAAAACGGCATGCTTCGGCAGGAATTTCAAAATCTTCTCCTGTATCAAGATAAATGCCTTTCACTACGGTAATATAATCTTTCACTTCCACGCCATAAGCACCTATGTTTTGAATCGGGGCAGCTCCAACCTGGCCGGGGATAAGCGATAAATTTTCCAATCCATAATACCCTTTTTCTACAGTCCATGCCACAAACTCATCCCAATCATACCCGGCACTGACTTCCAGCACAATGTATTCCTTATTTTCATCAATAATTTCGATTTCTTTTCCCACCGGATGCAGCACAAGGCCATGAAAATTATCTCTGAAAAACACATTGGAACCACCTCCGAGAATAAATAGGTTATCAGTGTCAAACACTCCATTGATTATGGCATTTTTCAGATAAGCGGGGTCTGTAAGTGTTTCAAAATACCGTGTTTTGACATCAAAATGAAATGTATTATAATCTTTCAGTGAAAAATCCGTTTGCATAAAGGGGCCTTTTATTAATTCTTTTCTTTCAAGAAACAAATTTTGTGCAATCGAGGGCAGAGCCAAGTTTACTTGAGCTCTGCCGAATGCAGCCAAAATTATGCAAATTTAATGAAAAATTTTAATTCTCCCATTAATTCAAGTTATCATAACTTGTCCGGCGAAGCGAAACTTGTCCGGCGGTAAGTTTATCCGGCGAAGACGGACAGTGAAGACGGAGCGAAGACGTGACTGTGTCCAACATAGATTTAGCGAAAACGGAAACAATGTTGTTTCCCCCGTAGTGGAGCGTATCGGGGTGAAACTTGACAAGTAATAAAAGGATGAATAAAAACGACACACAACAACTAATACCGATATGTGTTCAGATACCACAAAATACCAAACCTGAACACGCTGTTGCCAGCCTGTTCCTTAGAAAATATGCAATATCTCATAGCTATTACTACCGTACAAAAAAGCAACGAAATGCAGGTTTTTTGGATACCAGGTATCAAAATCCCCGGATTTTTTACCCAACATTTCCAAAACATCAAATAATTTCATTACCTTTGGTAAATATTAAGGTATTTTGAAGCAATATGTGAAATTATTTACAAATGATTATTAAATATTTACAAGTGCTTTAGGGTGTACATAGTGCTTGTCAATAGAGTCAGTGTCTGGGTCATAATGTTCGAGTTCAAGGCTTGCGAAGTATTTAAAACCAAGGAGTTTACTCATGTAAATGACTGTTTTAAATACGAGCGTAACGCAGAAATCGGACATTATGGACAGACACTACATATACGCGAGTTATGCCTTATAGTAAAAATCGAAATATCCTCAAATAAAAAACGAACAATAGAATTTTTTTATTATTTTTGCATATAAACTAATAATGATATGAATACACAAACAATATCTATAGACTTTCCTGACGACATTCTTCTTGCGTTGAAT
Source organism: Bacteroidota bacterium (assembly GCA_034721855.1). Classification (GTDB taxonomy): domain Bacteria; phylum Bacteroidota; class Bacteroidia; order Bacteroidales; family ML635J-15; genus JAQIBY01. The sequence continues at coordinate 15,865 of JAYENB010000309.1, read as the reverse complement.
GAAACAGAAAGTGAACTAAAGCAACGAATTAAGATTGCATTAGCTATTCGCCTTTATAAATTACAGAAGTTTACTATTGGAAAAGCTGCACAGATATCAGGACTTTCGAGGTTGCAATTTGAAACAATTTTATCCGAAAATGAAGTTCCAATATCAAACTTGACAATTGATGATGTAAGTGATGATATCGAAAAGCTTAAATAATATGAAAAATGGACTTGTTATTGCCGATTCTGGACCAATATTTTCATTAGCAATCATTGACAAACTTAAAATATTAAATTCGTTATTTGATAACATAAAGATTCCTATTGCAGTATGGAAAGAGATAACTTTGGATAAAACGACAGAACAATACCAAAGAATTTATACATTTTTCCACGATAAAACACAACAGATTACAGGTTTTAACGAATTATCTTTTTTGATGGACTACGGCGAATCTGAATCTGTAATCTTATACAAGGAATTACAAGCTGACTTTCTGTTAATTGACGACAGAAAAGCTCGAATGATTGCTGAAAATTTTGGACTAAATTGTATTGGAACAATTGGTTTATTATCAGTTGCAAGAGACAAAAAAATAATTTCAAAACTAAAACCACTATTAGAAGATTTACTGAATAATAAGCGGTTTTATTCTATTGAATTATTGAATACTATTTTAGCAAAACACAATGAAGGCAAGATAAACTACAAGGCATAACACGGGATAAAAAATCATGCTCCGCTTCGCTCTGTACGCTTTTTAGCCCAATCCGTTACAGTCCATTAAAAAAAGACATCCAATAATATGATAACAGACTGGGAAACAAATAAAATTTATTATTCTTATCTGTCGAATTATGACTTTAAGCTAGAATTAAAAAAGTTGAAAAAAATAATAAAAAATTATGGTTTCAAACATCATCATATTGCTGGAACAATTGAAGTGAAAAATGTTAAAAAAAATATACATAACAGTAACCAATGATTTGCAAGCCGACCAACGCATGCACAAAACAGCTCTCACGTTGCATGATGCAGGGTACAATGTGTGTCTGCTGGGACGTATTTTGCCGGAATCGCAACCTGTTGAGCGCCTATATCAAACAAAACGGTTCAGGTTTTTATTCAATAAAGGCGTGTTGTTTTATGCCGCTTACAACATTCGCCTGTTTTTCTTTCTTTTGTTTCATTCGTGGGATATTGTGCTCTCATGCGACATAGACAGTTTGCCGGCAGGATTTCTGGCATCCAAAATACGCAGGAAACATGTGGTCTTCGACAGCCATGAGTTGTTTTCAGAAGTGCCTGAAATACAACACAAACCGCTTGTCAAATCTGTGTGGAGATGGTTTGAAAAACTGCTTATCCCCCGTGTTAAATATATGTTTACCGTCTCGGAACACATTGCGGCCTATTATCACCAGCACTATGGAGCAAATGCTGTTGTGATTCGTAACCTTCCGTTTAAAACACCTGCGGCACATGGCAGGGCTCCGGAAAAACCTTCGCATCCGTTTGTTTTGTACCAGGGCGCACTAAACACCGGCAGGGGCATCGAAAAACTAATGGATGCCATGCAATATGTGTCTGAACTTTCTTTGGTAATTGCAGGAAGCGGTCCACTAGAAAAGCATTTGCATACAAAAAAAGAAAATCTCAACTACAAAGACCGCATATACCTTCCCGGCAGACTGAACTTTAACGACCTTGCAGCCCTGACATCACAGGCCTGGCTGGGAGTAAGCCTTGAAGAAGACAAGGGATTGAATTACAGGTACGCCCTGCCCAACAAACTTTTTGATTACATAAAAGCCGGTGTTCCGGTGCTTATAAGTGATTTTCCTGAAATGAGACACTTTGTTGAGACAACAAAAACAGGCTGGTGGATATCCCCTGATGCAGATGCCAAAACGCTGGCCGATAAAATCAATGCCGTATGGCATGACAAGGCATCATATCAGCAATACCGTGACAACACAAAAGCAGCCATCGAAAAACACAACTGGGAAAAAGAATCACTCAAACAGATTGAGGTCTTCAGAGCCATCTGAAAATTTACCAAAATTGATCTGTGAAATTTCCGTGCCTTCGCCTGATACTTTGCCATCTTCAATGACAAGGGTTGGTTCCTGGTAGTCTTTTATCAGGCTGTAATTATGGGTTACCATCAGCACAGCACGCCCGGTATCGCGGATTTTACGTAAAATGTTTATGATCTGTCCCCCGGATTCAGGGTCCAAATTCCCGGTTGGCTCATCAGCAAGAATAATTTCAGGGTCATTAAGCAGTGCACGGGCAATAACAATACGTTGTTGTTCCCCCCCGGAAAGGCTCAATGGCATTTTGTCTTTTTTATCAACCATATCAACTTTGGCAAGTACGCTATCAATTTTCCTGTTCATATCGCGTTTGTTCTTCCATCCGGTTGCTTTCAACACAAACAATAAATTTTTATACACCGTCCGGTCAATCAAAAGCTGGAAATCCTGAAACACAATGCCAAGTTTTCGTCTGAAATGGGGAATCTGGCTTTTTTTTAATTTCAATAAATCAAAACCTGCCACTTTTGCCTCTCCGGCTTCCACAGGAATATCGGCATAAAGTACTTTAAGCAATGAAGTTTTGCCGCTGCCAACTTTACCAATCAGGTAATAAAAATCACCGTTCTTTATTTCTAGATTAACATCGGTGAGAATGGTATTATCGCCCTGCTTTATTTCGGCATGAACCAGCCTTACAATGTTTTTTGGTGAATTGTCATGTGCTTCCATGCAATAACATTTTTATGATACATGCAAATTTAATGATTATTACTGCACACATTACAATTATACCCCCATTAGAAATAAACAACCCATTGTTAATTAAAATCTTCAAGATGTGTTGGAACGAAAATATTTTATCTATACTTTTATAATTTATTTGGAGTTATTACCTCAAATCCGCAAGTGGTTTGCGGTATTATAAAAGAGAGATGACTATGCGTTTTACAAACCCCATAACAGGCACTGTTTTCAGCCTTATATTGCTGTTTGTGTTTTCTTCCACAGCATCGTATGCACAGCAGACTATCCACTACGATAATCGTCAGGCAGAATTCAACACTGCCATGGAATTGTACAAACAGGAAAAATACAGTGCAGCACAAGATGCTTTCAATGAATTCGCATTACGCACAAGCCCTGATGATGCTTTGCTCAAAGAAGACGCAAAATTCTACGCATCAATGTGTGCCATGAAACTACACAACAGGGATGTACAACATTTGATAAAAACCTTCATTTTTGAACATCCCGAAAATCCGAACATCAATGAAGCCAGTTTTCAGTTAGCAAATCATTATTTCAAAGAAGAAAAATACGGCGCTGCTATTAAATGGTACGATAAAGTTGATAAATTGAGTTTGCCCGAAACACAATTGAGCGAGTATTTTTTTAAAACCGGATTTTGCCATTATGCCCGTAAAGAATACAACAAAGCAGACAAATCATTTTATGAAATAAAAGACAAAAACGATTTTTACGGCCCGCTGGCCACCTATTTCTACAGTCACATAAAATACCTAAAAAGACAGTACCAAACAGCATTAGAAGGTTTTAATTCTTTAAAAAACCATGCGCTTTTTGCACAAATTGTTCCTTTTTACATCACGCAAATCTATCTTTTACAGGAGAAATATGATAAAATCATTGAATATGCACCACCTCTTTTGGAAAACATTACCAGCGAACGCACCGCTGAAATAGCTCGTATCATTGCTGAAGCATATTATCAAAAGGCCAATTACACTAAGGCTCTTGAATATTTTAAGCAATATGAATCCAATGTGGAAGAAATCAACGATGTGGAATATTATCAAATTGGATTTGCCCATTATCACAATAAAAATTACGATCAAGCTGCGTATTATCTGCAAGAAGTTATCGGTGTTGAAGATTCATTGACACAAAATGCCGCTTATCACCTTGGTATGTGTTACATCAAACAGGGCAAAAAAAACAAAGCCAAAACCGCTTTTGGCATTGCTACTCAGAATGATTTCGATGAAGAAATCAGTGAAGATGCGCTGTTTAATTACGCAAAATTGTGCTTTGAACTGGATTATTCCCCATTCAATGAAGCCATCAATTCATTTCAGCGGTTCATAGAAAAATACCCCAAATCCGTAAGGATTGATGAGGCTTACGATTATTTGTTAAAAGCAGTGTTGAGCACCAAAAATTACGAAGAAGCCTTGAAAATCATTGAAAGCATTCCCAATCCGACACCTGAAATACATGCAGCACACCAACGGCTTGCTTATTTCAGGGCCATGGAATATTATGCCGATTTGGATTTAAAAAATGCCATTGATTACTTAAATCAATCGCTTGAATACAAACAATACAATTCTGAATTTGCTGCAATGGCCTATTATTGGAAAGCCGATGCGTTTTACCGCCAGGAAAAATTTGACAAAGCCATTGAACTGTACAATAAATTTTTGAGGACCGGTGGTGCAATAAATCTTGATTTGTACGGGAAAGCATATTACAACGTTGCTTATGCCTATTTTCAGCAAAAAAAATACAAAGAAGCTGGGATGTGGTTCAGAAAATATGAAGACAATGTGGACAACGAGGACATCAACAACATGCTATGTGATGCCTGGAACCGGACCGGAGATTGTTATTTTATCACTTCCATGTTTTCTGCTGCTTATGATTATTACAATAAAGCAGCGTCTTCGTGTACCTACGATGCAGATTACGCGTATTACCAAAAAGCCTTATCACAGGGGCGATTAAAACAACACCGGCCAAAAATCAACAGCCTGTTGACACTGAAAGAACAACATCCAACATCTACATACATCCCCGGTGCTGTGTATGAAATCGGCAGGACATACCATTCCAACATCGAAAATGCAGATTCAGCCATTTATTATTACAACCAGTACATTGAAAATTACCCCCGCGGGGTCAAAATGAAGTCTGCGTTGTCTGCATTGGCAAACCTGTACTACAATAAAGAGCAGCTCAACAAATCGCTGGATACCTACAAAGATATTGTGGCAACGTACCCGGGTACAAATGAAGCTGTCAACGCCCTGGAAATGATCAAAAATATTTCCGTAGAAATGAATGACCCTGATTATTATGTCAATTACGTTGAAGATGAGGGTATTGATACAGACATTTCCGAATTAGAAAAAGATTCCCTGAAATATAAATCTGCAGAAAAACTGTACACAGAAAATAAAATTCCCCAGGCAATGCGGGCTTTCGATTCATACCTGGATATGTATCCGGAGGGATATTACAGCCTTGAAGCCAATTACTATTATGCACAGTGCGCTGACAATGAAGACCAAACTGAACAAGCACTCATGGCCTATGAAAATGTAATTGAAAGGGCAAACAATCCATTTACCGAAGAAAGTCTGTTGCGTGCAGCGAGCATTTGTTTTGATAATGAAAATTATACCAAAGCTTATACCTACTTTGAGGGGTTGGCAGGCATTACAGAACAAAAAGAGCGTATCATGATTGCCAGACTTGGCATGATGCGGTCGGCTTTCCTCATTGAAAATTACGATAAGCTTATCCCGGCAGCTCAGGCAGTGCTTAATGCCGAGAAAATCAATGAAACACAGGAACGGGAAGCCCTCAACAAGCTGGCAAAAGCCTATTACAACACTGATCGTTATGAACTTGCTCTCAGTACCTACAAAAAACTCAGCCATGACGTGACAAGTTATGAGGGAGGTGAAGCGAGGTATTTTGTTGCCTTAATCAACCACAAACTTGAACGTGACAGCATCGCAGAAACTGTGGTAATCGAATTTTCCAAAGCCAACAGTCCTCACCGGTACTGGCTGGCAAAAGGCTTTTTGTTGCTGGCAGATATTTATACCGCACGCGGTGAATATTTCCAGGCAACCCATATCCTGAAATCCATAATTGATAACTATACCAACGAAAGTGACGGCATTAAACTTGAGGCACAGGATAAACTCAATGAGGTAAAAGCCCTTGAAGAGGCCGAGGCTATGCAGGATAAAAGCCGGTTAATCCAACCCGTTGACAGCATTCAGCGAGTGGATACCATTCAACCGGCCGACAGCATCCGGAAACATGATCAAAACACTGATAAAAACCTAAAAGACAATGAAAATACAGAACAAGATAACTAAGCTGATAAACAAATTTGGTACAGCAATCATTGTTGTATGCTTGTTGCCTTTTGTCACCATGGCACAAGACGAAGAAGGTAATGGTTCCATCTCTGACCAACAGGTAACCGTTATCACTGAATATACACCGGTTATTGCCAATTCGGTGAGAATTGAAAAGTTGCCTGAAATCAAAGACACTTTTGATGTAGAGATTGATTTTGATTACGACATTTACAGCAAACAACAATCCACCACATACAACCCGGAACCGCTCAAAGCAGCAACGATGAAAGGAGAACCAAAGACCACCATGGAAAATGGGTATGCCAGATTGTTGCTGGGCAGCAAGCTACTTATCAATGCCGATTTGTATTACAACAACATTAAGAACAGCAATCTGAACTGGGGTATTTACGGGTCTCACGCTTCCGGCCATGGAAAATTAGATAATGTTATCCGCGATGATGTGTATGCCGGGTACAACAAAAACAACATCAGTACATTTGGCAAGCGTATGTATCCCGAAGCCACCATTTACGGCAGCCTTGATTTCCACAGTATTAAACATTTTTTCTACGGATACAATACCAATGGCATATCGCTGCCACAGGATTATTACGTTCCGGTTACCAAATCCGATTTTACCGGCGACAATCAATTTCAACGGTACAACACGCTATCAGCACGGACCATGGCAAAATCCCGTTTTTACAACCCGAAAGCCTTGAATTATGACGTCAGGCTGAATTATGACCTGTGGTTTGACGTTAAGCAAAACATGGCCCATTACCTTGATTTCAATTTGAATCTTAATAAACGCATCAAAAAAGAAATTGTGGGCGCAGATGCAGGCTTGGTTGTAACACATGCTAATTACCTGTCTGTTTCACCATTGTATGTCAATCTGAGTCCGTACCTTGCACACCATACAGATAATTTCAAACTAAAACTGGGTTTACATACCCGATCACGCTTTATCGAAGATTCTTCGGCTTATCATTTTTACCCTGACGTGTACATTGAACACAACATTGCCGATGTTATCCTGCCTTATGCTTCTTTTTCCGGCAACCTGCAAGAACATCCCATCCATAAGATCAGTCGAATCAATCCATACATTAATGATGCACTGAATGTATCGGATGTCAATATTAAACAACACCTGACTCTTGGATTTAAAGGGCGGATTTCAGACGAGGTACAATTTAATCTCAACGGGCATTATGTGAAAGCTGAAAATCAATACTTTTTTGTAAATGATTATGGGAATTTGCCTTTGCGTAACCGTTTTAATGTTGAATATGCCGATGTTGAAATGTTTAAATTTTACGGAGAACTCAATTTTGATTTCGGGTATAAATTCAATTTAAGGGCTTACGGACATTACAAACTTTTTACATTCTTGCAGGACATCGAAAAACCCTGGCATGTGCCCGCTATTAAGTGCGGTTTGTTTGCGAGAAAGCGGATACTTCCGGGATTGAATGTCAGTGCCGATGCTTTTGTGTTGATTGATCGCTATGCTTTGGTTCCTGAAAGCAACAACGCAGCATCCCCCCTTGTCCCTGAAAAAATGGCCCCGGCTGTGGATGTAAACCTTAAAGCTGAATACGCTGTAAACCAACAATTGAACGCTGTGTTGGAATTGAACAACCTTGCATTTCAAAATTATGAAATATGGAATCAATACCCGGTTTATGGATTCCACATCATGGCAGGCATCAATTATTCATTTTAATTGACGTAACTACTAACCGCAAACCCGTCTATCACCGGGCAAGCAAATCTTGACCGCCGCTTACCTGCAGCAGGCAATTTTGTTTCTTTCTTTGCGTCTTAGCGTCTCAGCGGTAACATTTGGTAACAAATGTATCCGCCTGAATAGTTACTAATTGACAACATGAAGTAAATTGTTGATAAATTCCATAAAAAGACAAGATTTATCAGCTAAAAAAACCAAATTTTTTCGTATCTTTGTTTGCATATTAAAATTTAATATAAATTAATGAATTTCAAAGTAATGGAAGAGGAATTGAAAAACAAATATTCAGCGGAAAACATTCAGGCATTAGAGGGTTTGGAAGCTGTACGAAAACGGCCGGCGATGTACATCGGAGATGTAAACGTCAGAGGGCTGCATCATTTGGTGTATGAAGTGATTGACAACTCTATTGACGAAGCCATTGTCGGGTATTGCGATACCATTGATGTGATTATAAATGAAGACGGGGCAATCAGCGTTGAAGACAACGGAAGGGGTATTCCTATTGATTACCATAAAAAAGAAGGCAAATCTGCCCTTGAAGTAGTGATGACTATGCTCCATGCCGGAGGTAAATTTGACAAAGACTCATACAAAGTTTCCGGCGGGTTACACGGTGTCGGTGTATCATGTGTGAATGCACTTGCTAAATGGCTGAAAGTGGAAATATATAGAAACGGCAAACTGTATTTCCAGGAATATGAAATCGGGAAACCACTTTCAGAGGTTAAAGAAATTGGCACAACAGATAAACACGGCACAAAAATCACGTTTTACCCGGATGATGATATTTTTATCACTACAGAATTCAAATTTGATGTGTTGGGAAATCGGTTGCGTGAACTGGCCTTTTTGAATAAAAAAATACGGTTAAGCATCAAGGACCTTCGTACTACAGATGAAGAGGGAAATCATCCTGAAAAATCTTATTATTCCGAAAAAGGACTCAGGGAATTTGTTGAATTTCTTGACAGTAATCGGGAGCCATTGATAGAAAACATCATTTACATCAAGAATGAAGATACAGATGTGCCTGTGGAAGTGGCTATGCAATACAACACCTCTTACACCGAAAATGTGTTTTCTTATGTCAATAACATCAACACCATTGAAGGCGGCACGCATCTTACAGGGTTCCGCCGCGGCCTTACCAAAACATTGAAAAATTACGCCGACAATTCAGGCATGTTATCAAAACTTAAATTTGACATCGCCGGTGATGATTTCAGGGAAGGCCTGACAGCGGTGATTTCTGTAAATGTCCTGGAACCACAGTTTGAAGGGCAAACCAAAACCAAACTTGGGAACTCCGAAATTGCTGGTTATGTTAATCAGGCTGTGAGCACGGCCTTAAAAAATTACCTTGAAGAAAACCCAAAAGATGCCAAAACCATTGTGCAAAAAGTTATTCTGGCTGCACAGGCAAGGCATGCAGCACGTAAAGCCCGTGAACTTGTTCAGCGTAAATCAGCCCTTTCGGGTGCCGGATTGCCCGGGAAACTGGCGGATTGTTCCACCAAAGACTCTTCCCTGGCCGAATTGTTCCTTGTGGAGGGTGATTCTGCCGGTGGTACTGCTAAACAAGGCCGTGACAGAATATTTCAGGCTATTTTGCCTTTGCGTGGAAAAATCCTTAACGTAGAAAAGGCCATGCAGCACAAGGTGTTTGAAAACGAGGAAATAAAAAATATTTTCACAGCACTGGGCATTGTGATGGGAACAGAAGAAGACAGCAAAGCCATCAACCTGGATAAACTCCGGTATGAAAAAATCATCATCATGACGGATGCTGACGTGGATGGTAGCCACATCACAACCCTTATTATGACGTTCTTTTTTCGCTATATCAAATCGCTTATCGAATACGGGAACCTGTACCTTGCCACACCTCCCCTCTATCTTATCCGCAAAGGAAAAGATGAAAGATACGCATGGAATGAAGAAGAAAGAGCGGAAATCCTTATGGAACTGACAGGTGGTAGTGAAGCCGGCGTACACATTCAACGGTATAAAGGTTTGGGTGAAATGAATTCTGAGCAATTATGGGAAACCACCATGAGTCCGGAAACCAGAAAACTCCAACGCATTACCATCGAAAACGCTGCCGAAGCTGACAGTGTGTTTAGTATGCTCATGGGTGATGAAGTGGCTCCACGGCGTGAGTTTATTGAACAAAATGCCAAATACGCAAACATTGATGCGTAATACCAAACCGCTATCAATGAGCCAATATTTTCAATCCGTTTTATCAATTTTATAATCTGTTTATTTGACAACTTGTTTTTTTAAATGCATCAAAATCCTATATGTTTTGTACATTAAAGCCGTTTATAAAACATGGCTTCTGATAACGCAGCTTTATGAAAAAAATACTGTTTAACACGATTGCGTTTATGCTTGTATTCAATGGTATGTTGTTCTCTCAACAGGAAACATGGTCATTGGAACGCTGCATACAATATGCCATTGACAATAACATCAGCATTAAGCAACAGGAACTGAATGCAGATTATCAGAAAAACGATGTGTTTACAACCAAAATGTCTGTGTTGCCATCCGTAAATTCCTCCGCTTATCAAAGTTTTACATTCGGGCGTTCTGTTGATATGTACACAAACGAATTTTCAGAAGACAACACTAGGTCTTTGAACATGGATATTTCAGCGCAGATGAATTTATTTAACGGGTTTCAGAAATACCATAAAATACAAAAATCCAAACTCAATCTTGATGCCAGTCTGAAAGACCTTGAAAAAGCAAAAAACGACATTTCCATTGCCATTGCCAATGCTTTTTTTAACGTTTTATACAATATGGAATTGGTTGAGACAAGCCGTGCCCAGGTAGGCACCACAGAAGAGCAGGTATCAAACACAAAAAAACTGGTTGACGCGGGTTCGCTTGCCCGTGGTAATCTACTGGAAGTAAAATCACAGCTTGCCAACGAAGAACTTCAGCTTGTCAATGCAGAAAATGCCCTTGACCTGGCCTATTTAAACCTTCAACAATTACTTGAACTTGATACGGTTAGGAACTTCAATATCATGGCACCGCAAATTGATGCGCTGGATGAAACACAACTGCTGCCGGAGGCCTACCAGGTTTACCTTGAAGCCAAAATGAACATGCCTCAAATGGAAGCAGCCAGGCTGGATGTTCAAATAGCACGCGAAGACATCGCCATTGCCAGGAGCGGTCACTATCCCAGCCTGAGTTTATCTGCTTCTTATGGCTCTGGTTTCAGTGATGCCAGTCAGGAAATTGATGAAATCATTCCTGCCGATCCGCTGCCGATCGGATACGCTGTCAGCCAGGAAGGCGGAGGAGAAATATTTGATGTCTATCAGTACAATTTTGATTACACATACAACACAAAACCCTTTTCAGACCAGGTACGTGATAATGCCAGCACATCAATCAGCCTTGGCTTAAGCATTCCCATTTTTAACGGATGGCAGGTCAATTCATCTGTATCCAATGCAAAAATCAACCATCAGGCAGCCAAATACAACCTTGAAAGCGCCAGGAAACAATTGCTCAAAGAAATTCAGCAGGCGCACGCTGATGCCAAAGCAGCAATGAAAAAATACATTGCCACAAAAAAAGCCTTAGAAGCCATGCAGGAATCGTTTAAACATACCGAAAAAAAATTCAATATCGGGATGGTAAATTCACTTGAATACAACACCGCAAAAACACAACTTAACAATACAGAGTCGGAATTGTTAAGGGCTAAATATGAATTTGTTTTTAAACAAAAAATACTGGATTTTTACCGTGGAACTCCAATTACATTAAGTGAGAAATAACATGAAAAAAACACAAACTAAAAAGAAAAAAACCTGGATTCGTATTCTCATCGGATTGGCTGTCATTCTGGTCATTATTGCTGCTATTGGATCAAAAACCGGTTGGTTTGGGCAGGAAACAGGACATAAAGTCTCATGTACAGAAGTGAGCACACGCACCATCACCGAAACCGTGACCGCCAACGGGAAAGTACAACCTGAAACCGAAGTAAAAATCAGCCCGGATGTATCGGGAGAAATTATTAAACTGGATGTTAAAGAAGGCGATAAGGTTGAAAAAGGGGATTTTTTACTGAAAATAAAACCGGATATTTATGAATCAAACCTGGACAGAGCCAAAGCTTCGCTGAATTCGGCCAAAGCGAACCTGGCCACATCCCGTGCCAGGCTGGAACAAACCAAAGCCCAGTTTAACCAGACAAAATTAAATTTCCATCGACAAAAAAAATTGTTTGAAAACGGTACCATTTCAGAATCAGAATTTGAAAATGCTCAAGCCTCTTATGAAATGGGCCAGGCCGATGTTAATGCAGCACGGGAATCTGTAAATGCAGCAGAATTTTCGGTACTTAGCGCCAAGGCCTCTGTACAGGAAGCAGCTGAAAACCTGAGAAAAACAAGCGTGAATGCTCCTATGTCAGGCACCATTTCTATGTTGAATGTTGAGCTTGGTGAACGCGTGGTGGGAACTGAAATGATGGCCGGAACTGAAATGCTCAGAATCGCTAACCTCAATGTGATGGAAGTGGTGGTTGATGTCAATGAAAATGACATCATCAAAGTGGAAAAAAATGATACCGCTGACATTGAGGTGGATGCATACTTAAATAAAACTTTCAAAGGACTGGTCACTGAAATTGCCAATTCTGCCACCACATCCGGCCTTGCTGCCGACCAGGTAACGAATTTTGAGGTGAAAATGCGGATATTGTCATCCTCATACAAGGATATGTTGAATGAAGTACAACAAAGTCCTTTCAGACCAGGCATGTCAGCCACTGTGGATATCCATACAAAAACGGCATACAATACCTTGGCTGTACCCATTCAATCGGTAACGGTAAGGGCAGATTCTTCAAAAATTGATAACTTGCATGCTTCAGAGAAAACAGGAGAAGAGTTGGAAGCGCCTTTAAAAGAAGTCGTGTTTGTTTATAACGATGGGAAAGTAAAGCAAACGGATGTTAAAACAGGCATCCAGGATACTGAATTCATCCAGGTAACATCCGGATTGGAAAAAGGCCAGGAAATAGTGAGTGCTCCCTACAGCCTGATCTCCAAAATCCTGAAAGACGGTATGCGCGTGGAAAAAGTGTCCGAAACGGAATTATACAAAACCGAGTAACCATTCATGCACGATCCTACGATAGCATGAAAGCGAGATGACACGATCTGGTGATGGGGTGGTTTTATTTTGGTTTAGTTGGGCGTGCCCCTTATTTTTTTTATCCCTTCTACCCACCTTTTCTAAAGTTTCAAACTTTAGAAAAGGTCTTTGGGTTAGAAAGGATAAAAAAATTAAGGGTCGGTCTCCGGTTTTTAGCCGCTTTGTGCAGCCTTTTGCCTGCAATGCTGTGGCAGGAGCTCTGTTCCGCCGCTCTGCCACAGCAGCAGTCAACAAAGTCTGCACTGCAGCGGGCTAACCACCTCCGCCCTCACGCGGGAGAGGGAGATAGCACGATAGCACGAAAGCGAGATGGAACGAGAGGAATATTATGAGATAAGGTAATGGCGTGATGGGGTGATAAGTAAAAATATTCATAACACCCAAACAGAAGGTATATTCCTTGAAATCTCGTGCAATCATGCTTTCGTGCATTCATGCCATTGTGCTATCGTTCTTTCGAGTCATCGTACAGTCCTGATATTCGTTAAATTTTATACTTTTGTGTCGCTGAATCAGTAGTGATTATATTTGTTCATATTGATTCGTTACAAAATAAATTGACATGCCGCGTATTTTGCACATTGAAACATCAGGAAAAACCTGTTCTGTAGCTATTTCAAAAGCTGACAGCCTGACTGATTACCATACCATCAGTGAAGACAAAAGCCACGCCCGGCATCTGACCATGATGATTCAAAAACTTTTGGCTGACAATAAGCTTTCGGTACCGGAATTGGATGCAGTGGCCGTGAGTGCAGGACCGGGCTCTTATACAGGATTGCGCATAGGTGTTTCTGTTGCCAAAGGTATTTGTTACGCCGCCAGCCTTCCGCTCATCGCTGTTCCAACACTGAAAATTATGCTGAAAAACCTGTTTACCAGCTGTGATAAAACATCGGATTTTGATTTGTTTGTTCCCATGATTGATGCACGCCGCATGGAAGTGTACCAGGCATCTTACACATCAGATGCAAAAAAAATTTCCGATGTGAGTCCGCTAATTCTTGATGAAAATGCTTACCGGGACCAACTGGAAAAACACCAGATTGTGTTTTTTGGCAATGGGGCTGAAAAAGCCGAAAAAGTCATCACTCATCCCCATGCTTTTTTTATCCCTGGTGTTATGCCCGATGCAAGATATATGATATCCGGGGCACTGAATCGTTTCCGGCACAAGAATTTTGAAGATGTGGCATACTATGAGCCCTTTTACCTGAAAGCTTTTCAGGCTACCACACCAAAAAATCTGCTTTTTTAATTTTTTTTACTTTTGCATCATGAACAAAACCTATTACATAGAGACTTTTGGTTGCCAGATGAACATTGCCGATAGCGAGGTGGTTGCAGCCATTTTGCATGACAATGGTTACACCCGGGTGAGTCATCCTGATGATGCTGAAATGATATTGTTAAATACTTGTTCCGTACGTAACAAGGCAGAACAACGGATATGGAATAAATTGCAACATCTGAAAGGGCTCAAAAAAAAGCAGCGGCATCTGAAAATAGGTATCCTGGGATGCATGGCACAGCGTATAGGTAACGACTTTGAACAAAACAAAACCGTTGATTTCATTGCTGGCCCTGACAGCTACAGGAAATTACCGGAACTGATACAACGAAGCTCAACAGAACATTTTGCATCTGACCTTGAATTAAGCAAAACAGAAACATACGACAATGTGTTACCCCGGCGACTGGATACAACAGGTGTAAGTGGTTTTGTTACCATCACACGTGGATGCAATAATTTCTGCTCATTCTGCATTGTGCCTTATACCCGTGGACGGGAACGCAGTCGTCATCCCAAAGACATAATTAATGAAATAAATGACTTGCAGCACAACGGCTACAAAGAAATTACCATGCTGGGGCAAAACGTTAATTCATACCGCTGGGAACACGATGGACAACACACAGGGTTCCCTGAATTGCTACAAACAGCAGCCACACAATTTCCGGACCCGCGCATACGATTTACTACCTCCCATCCCAAAGACATTTCAGATGCGTTGATTGAAACCATGGCAGCTCACAAAAACATCTGCAATCACATACACCTGCCGGTGCAGTCGGGGAGCAATGATGTACTGAAAGCAATGAACCGTGGATACACACGCGAATGGTACCTTGACAGGATAGATAAAATCAAAACAGAAATTCCCAATTGTGGTTTAAGTACGGATATTTTTGCAGGTTTTCCGGGAGAAACTGAAGCTGATCACAAAGCAAGCATGAGATTAATGCAACAAGTGAAATTTGATTCGGCTTTTATGTTCAGATACTCCGAAAGACCAGGGACTTATGCAGCAAAACACCTAAAGGATGATGTGCCTGAAGCAACGAAAATCAGGCGATTGAATGAACTCATCAAACTTCAGCATCAGCTATCGCTGGAAAGCAATAAACATGAAACAGGCAAAGTTTATGATATCCTGATTGAAGGCAAATCAAAACGCTCCGACAAGGATGTGTTTGGCAGAACCGAAACCAACAAACTGGTCATTGTACCTGACAGTAATTACAAACCCGGAAAAATCATCACAGTCATCATTGAGTCATACACATCAGCAACTTTATTTGGAAAAATACTATAAACATGGAAAATAGGTAACTGTTCACATTTTAAAATTATATAACTGTTAATTGACCTAATTTCTAATTGCTCTAATTAATCTAAAAAATGACCAATAAAACTAATAACAAAAAGTGGGATTTAGAAGAAAGAACAGCTAAATTTGGAGAGGATATAATTATATTTT
>JAYENB010000308.1:0-34907 GCA_034721855.1 Bacteroidota bacterium | reverse complement strand
TTCATTGATAACAAATCCAACCACAACATTTTCAATCCATCTTTTCTGTAAAAAAAAATAATTTTTGTAATCAGGCCTTTTTTACTGATTTTTGTATTCAACAAAAATAAATCTTATACTATGAATTTTCTGAAAGAACTGGAATGGAGAGGCATGTTGCATGATATCATGCCGGACACAGATACATTGCTTGATAAAGAAATGGTAACAGCCTATGTTGGCATTGACCCTACCGCTGATTCACTTCATATAGGTCATCTGGTCAGCCTTATGATGCTCAAACACCTTCAACTTGCAGGACACAAACCAATTGTGGTGCTTGGTGGCGCTACCGGCATGGTAGGAGACCCTTCAGGGAAATCAAAAGAAAGAAACCTTTTGGATGAAAAAACCCTCCGGCACAATGAAAACAACATAAAAACACAAATTGATAAATTTTTAGATTTCTCTAATAATAAAAAAAACAAAGCTGAGGTATTCAATAATTATGACTGGACAAAAAACCTGACATTTCTTGAATTTGTGCGTGATATTGGTAAACACCTTACTGTGAATTACATGATGGCCAAAGATTCCGTAAAAAAACGGCTTAGACAAAATTCAAGTGGCGAAGGCATGTCATTCACCGAATTTTCATATCAATTGCTCCAGGGGTATGATTTTCTTTATCTCTACAAGAATCACAACTGCAAATTGCAAATGGGCGGTTCTGACCAATGGGGCAATATTACAACCGGCACCGAACTGATACGGAGAAAAACAGGTGGTGAAGCTTTTGCTGTCACTTGCCCGCTCATCACCAAAGCCGATGGCGGAAAATTTGGAAAAACCGAACAGGGAAACATTTGGCTTGACCCAACAAAAACAAGTCCGTATAAATTTTACCAATTTTGGCTCAATACATCAGATGAAGATGCAAAAAAATACATCAAAATTTTTACGGTATTGTCAATAAATGAAATCAATGACATTATCAAACAACATGACCGTGAACCACATCGGCGTATTTTACAGCAAAAGTTAGCCGAAGAGATAACAATTTTAGTGCATTCAAAAGAATCTTTGGAAAAATCCATCCAGGCATCATCCATCCTTTTTGGTAAATCAACATCCGATGCACTTGAAAAAATTGACGAAGAAACTTTTTTATCAGTATTTGAAGGCGTGCCTATGTACGATATTGATGCTGAAATTATAAAACAAGGTGCTGATATTTTTGAATTACTTTGCAATAAAACAAATATCTTTTCATCAAAAGGCGAATTAAGACGCTTAATAAAAGGAAACGGACTGTCAATTAACAAAGAAAAATTTCAATACCCAAAAACGAAAATTTCTAATACTTTTTTGATTAATGGAAAATATATTTTAATTCAAAAAGGTAAAAAGCAAAATTATATCATCCGAACAACAGGCTAATTTTTTACAAATCGTGGGGTATCATCATGTTAATAAAAGTATTTATTCAAATTATTGATAATCAAATTTTTATAAATATTATTAAATGCATTTTTCTAAGGTTCAAACCGTTAATATTATCCAAACAAATGTGAAAATTTATTTTTCAACCATTGTTAATTTGCTATTTTTCAAGCCAATTCATGAAGTATAAAAATTTAAAATTCTATATATTAAAAGTTTACATTATTAACATGTAATTAACAAAGCTATTATTAGTTTCTCATAAAATATGAAAAATTTTACTTGACAAATTAATTTTATCAATGCTTATAAAATAAATTGAATTTTCATAATTATTTATTCACATTTTTTACATAATTTTTAACCATGAAATGAACACCCACAAAGAAAAATAAATTGAATTTTTTACCAACATTAATACTTATCAACACTTATCAACCGATGTTAATAAACACATATAACCACTGAAAATCAATCAATTTATTTTAACAATGTGGTTAATAACCAAGGAAAATTAATTAAAAATTGGAAAATACAAATGATATACTATAAATTTGTTAACTGTATTAACCGACTATAATCATTATCATTTTTTATTAATTTTATTAAAATATAATATTTATAATGAAAAAGAAAAATTTAAAAATTAAAGGCTTCGTTGATGAACCTATTGATAAAAATATTGATATCAAAAAAGAGATTTTAAAATTAAAAGAAGAAAAAAACGCCGTTATTCTGGCACATTTTTACGTAACATCAGATTTACAGGATATTGCAGATTTTGTTGGTGATAGCTTGAAATTATCACAGGAAGCAGCACATACAAAAGCAGATATGATTGTGTTTGTGGGGGTGCATTTTATGGCTGAAACTGCAAAAATACTTTCACCGGATAAAAAAGTGTTGTTGCCGGATTTGAATGCAGGCTGTTCATTGGCAGATTCGGCTCCTGCAGATAAATTTAAATCATTTATTGAAAATTTTCCCAATCACATTGTTATCAATTATGTCAATACAACAGCAAAAATAAAAGCCTTATCGGATGTGGTGGTAACAAGTACCAACGCAAAACATATAGTGGAAAGTTATCCAAAAGAACAAAAAATTGTTTTTGGTCCGGATAAAAACCTTGGAAATTTTATAAATAAGATAACAGGAAGAAACATGATTTTATGGGATGGAGCGTGTCATGTTCATGAAAGTTTTGCGCTTCAAAAAATTATTGGGTTAAAACAAAAGCATCCCGGTGCAAAAATTATTGCTCATCCTGAATGCACAGCGCCTGTGCTGGGTGTTGCTGAGCATGTTGGTTCAACCGCTTCGCTTCTGAAATACATAAAAAATGATGAATCCAAAGAATATATAGTGGCAACGGATTCAGGTATTATACATCAAATGAAAAAAGCGCGGCCTGAAAAGCAATTTTTCCATGCACCTGAAAAAGAGGATAAAATGAATAAAAACAATTGCAATTTTATGAAAATGAATAATATGGAAAAATTGTATAATTGCCTGAAATATGAAATGCCTGAGGTTACTTTGGATGAAAAATTGAGAAAAGAGGCTGAAAAACCTATACGTAAGATGTTGGAAATTTCAGAAAAACTGGGCTTGTAAAATAATATTTTCAATGCAAAATAAAGTATTTTACTTTTTCCTGATTTTAATGATGGCCTTTCATATGATAAGCCATGCACAACACTCTGACAGCTCAAAAATTTACAGCATAAAAACAGGTCCCGGAAAAGTATTGAAAGCATTTAGCGGCATGCCGGAAACAAACATTTCATGGTTTACCGCTTTTGAATATGGTAAAAAAGGAACTGGCAAACATGAGTGGCAGAAAATGCTGGGATATCCTGAATATGGTTTGGAAGTTGTGTATGGTGATTTGAACAATGATTTTTTAGGCAACATGTTTGCAATGCAACCTTTCATCAGGATACCGTTGATGAAAAATCCAAAGAAATTGCGTGTTTATTTAACTGCAGGAATGGGGTTTGCTTATTTTGATAATTCGTATCATTTTTTTGACAATCCCGAAAACGGACTGATTGGATGTGGTTTGAATAATTATACAAAAGGTGAATTGGAAGTTGGTTATATAATTGGTCAACAATGGAGAATATTTGCAAGTGCAGGGGCGTTTCATTTTTCAAACGCTCATGTAAAGCTACCTAACATTGGTGCAAATGTACCGGAAATAAAACTAGGTGTAACCTGGTTGCAGAATCAAAACGATATGATTGAAAATAAGCTGTATCCGGGCATTGATTCTACATGGTCTTTAGATATACGATACGGTATTGGATTCCATGCTTACGGGTCAACCATGAAACCATTTGCCGGGCCTGTATATCCGGTGTATTCACTTTCAGTAGGAACCGGGAAAAACATATCTGCTGTTTATGCTGTGTCTTTTGGTGCAACAGTTGGTTATTACAGTAGTTTTAATAATTTTTTGTTGTCAGAAATTTTACTTGAAAAAAACGAGGCATTTTTTAAATCAACTTATGCAAGTGTATATTTTGGTCAAGAAATGATGATGGGAAAATTTGCTGTTTATGGTGAATGTGCGGTGGATATTGCAAAACCTTTTTTACGTGAATACGGAGATATTTTTGATAAACAAAAGGGAATTACCCGATTTATAAAACAAATAAACAGCAATCGACTGGGATTGAGATATTATCTTAAAGAAATAAATCAAAAACACAAATGGAATATAAATCTTGGGCTGTTTATAAAATCGAATTTTGCGCAGGCAGATTTTGTAGAATGTGCTGTGCAGGTGAAATTGTAATAATCAATGAATATTATTGTCAAAAAAACGTGTGATTCAACAAACAAAGAAGTTTTCAGGCATCGTGAATGGCTTGATAAAAAGGAACAATTTGCCTTGGTTTGTCATGAACAGAATGAAGGAAAAGGGTATGGAAAAAATTCATGGTATGCCGAACCTGGAAAAAACCTAACATGCAGTTTGGTCTATTTTCCAGTATTTTTAGATGCTTACAGGCAGTTTTATTTTTCGATGATTATTGCTCTTTCTATTGATGACATATTGAGAAAATACCGATTAAAATCTGCTGTGAAGTGGCCAAATGATATTTTGGTAGAAAATAAAAAAATAGCAGGTGTTTTGATTGAATCCGAAATTCAAAATGAAAAAATAAAAACCATGGTTATTGGGGTGGGATTAAATGTAAATCAGGATAATTTTCCAGATGAAACAGGCAATGCGGTTTCATTGAAAATGATGGGTATTAAATCTTCTCCGGAAAAGGTACTGAAAAAAATTATTGCCACCATGGATATTTGGTATCAAAAATTAAAAAATAATGAATTTGAAATCATAAAAAAAACTTACCTTGACAGGCTTATCGGCTATCAAACATGGAAAATGTACAAGTCAAACAGAAACATTTTTAAAGGCAAAATTATTGATATTAGTGAAGACGGAAAAGCCATCATGCAATCGAAAAGAGGTAAAATACATCAGTTTGACATTAAAGAAGTTGAATTGTTGGCATAAATCACGATAGCACGATAGGGCGAGTTGGCGAGAGGGTATGATAGAGAGATGGTGAGACGGAGTGATGAGTAGTGAGTGATGAGTAGTGAGATGGGTTGAAGGCACGATGGAGAGATAGAGTGATTGAAAATTTGTAACTACTAAGCCGTTATTTAACCTGTTTTGCCACAGATTGCACAGGTTAAATTTATATAATTTTGAAACCCACAAAGACATCAAGTGCACAAAGAAAATCAATACTTTGTGGCTTTGTGGGAGAATATCGCTTTTTATCCTTTTACATGTATAATTTCAAGGACCAGGTTCTTCAACTATCAGCATAATTTTTTAAATTAATTTGTGCGAATCTGTGAAATCTTATGAACCAAAAAGATTATTAGCTTTTATCTCGTTTAATTCTGATAGTAAAAAATTAATTAGTTACAAATCTTGTATTAAGTCGGAAAATTTATAACTTTGCTGTAAAAATAAGTCGGTTAAAATATAAATCAAATGAAAATAAAACGGGTAATTCAGCGGGAAATAGAAAACCATCTAACACAAAAAGAAATTTCGGTTATTACCGGAACCAGACAGGTTGGTAAAACAACTATGCTTCTTGAAATTTATGAAAAATTACGTAAACAAGGTGAGCCATCCATGTTTTTAAATCTTGATAATGATATCACGTTCTTTCAGAAGTTTTATCAATAAATATAAACCAACAGAGGCCTGGTTGATAAACAAAAATTTTGAATCTGAAATTTTAATTAAAAAGACGAAAGTACATTTTTTACCATTCCATAAACTCGTTTTATTGGTAAATGAATGAGTTATTTTTGTAATACTACTAAAACACTTGTCTGTCTATTAAGATATTTGATAATGAATTAAATTAATTCGATTGCAACAGTTAATAAATTTTGTACATTTACATTTTAAAAGACACGTAAAATGAATGTATCTGACATAAGAAAAGATTTTCCGGTTTTATCACAAAAGGTGTACGGTAAACCTTTGATATATCTGGATAATGCTGCTACAACACAAAAACCCGTCCAAGTACTTAAGGTTATAGAAGACATGTATAATAAGTACAATGCCAACATTCACAGAGGGGTACATTATTTAAGTGAGTTGTGCACTACAAAACACGAGGAAACAAGACAATACATTGCTGATTATATCAATGCAGCATCTTCAAACGAAATAGTGTTTACACGGGGAACAACGGAATCCATAAACCTGGTAGCCAATGGATTCGCTGAAACCATCATCAACAAAGGTGATGAAATTATTGTTACCGAAATGGAACACCATTCTAATTTTGTACCATGGCAGATGGTATGCAAAAAGAAAAATGCAAAATTTGTTGTGCTTGAAATTGAAGAAGATGGAAGTATTTCGCTTGAAAAGTTGAAAAATCTCATTACGGATAAAACAAAATTGATAGCTGTAACCCATGTATCGAATGTGCTTGGTACCATAAATCCTGTAAAAGAAATTACAAATATTGCTCATGAACATGATATTCCGGTGTTTATTGATGCAGCTCAAAGCATTCAGCATATAAAAGTGGATGTAAAAGACATGGATTGTGATTTTATGGCTTTCAGCGGGCATAAATTGTATGGACCTACAGGGATTGGTGTGTTGTATGCAAAAGAAAAATGGTTGGATAAATTTCCTCCTTATCAATACGGTGGTGATATGATTGATAGTGTAAGCATTGAAAAAACGACATTCAATGAACTGCCATTTAAATTTGAAGCGGGAACACCGAATTATATAGGTGCAATTGGTATTGGAGCAGCATTAAAATACCTGGAAAACATAGGAATTGAACAGATTGCTGCGCATGAAAAAGAAGTATATGATTTGGCCATTGAAGAGCTCAGTAGCATTGAAAACATTCGTTTTTTTGGGACAGCCAAACATAAAATATCCGTGATATCTTTTAACATAGAAGGGCTGCATCCTTATGATGTGGGTACTTTAATTGATAAAAACGGAGTAGCGGTAAGAACGGGTAATCATTGTGCTGAGCCGCTTATGCGGCATTACGGAATAACCGGCACAATAAGGGCATCATTTGGGTTATACAACACTAAGCAAGAAGCTGAAATGCTGGTGGAAAGTATCAAAAAAGTATCATCTATATTGGTAGGAATGAACAATTGACATGAAAATTTGTATCACTTTTTAAGAATATAAAACAATGAGTATTGAAAAAAAACAACAGGACATTATAGAAGAATTTTCAGTGTTTGATGACTGGATGGATAAATATGCTTACCTCGTTGATTTAGGAAATGAATTGGGAAGCATGAGCAGCGATGAAAAAACTGAAGACAATTTAATTCATGGATGTCAATCGAATGTATGGATTATCGCTGAATACAAAGATGGTAAAATGACATTTAAAGCAGATAGTGATGCCATCATTACAAAAGGAATTGCATCCTTGATTATCAGGGTATTTGAAGGTGAAACCCCTGAGGATGTGTTGAATGCAGATTTGTATTATGTGGATGAAATAGGCTTACATCAGCATTTATCGCCCACAAGGTCAAACGGATTATTGTCCATGATAAAACGAATAAAGGCATTTGCACTCGCATTTAAACAAAAAAATAAAAAGTGATGGATAAACAGGAAGTACTGTCAAATATTGTGAGGGAGTTAAAAAAAGTATTTGATCCGGAAATACCTGTTAATATCTATGATTTGGGCCTGGTTTATGAAGTGGATGTGGATATGGATTAGAAAGCCTATATCAATATGATATTAACCGCACCAAATTGCCCTGTAGCTGACAGTGTTGTGATAATGACTGAAACGGCTGTAAAAAGAGCAGAAGGTGTAAAGGATGTGCATGTGGAACTTGTCTTTGACCCGCCATGAGACAAAAGCATGATGAACGATGAAGCTAAACTTGAGCTTGGAATGTTGTAAATAACAGTCATGAAACAAAACCTTGAATTAATTCAAAATGCCTGGAATGACAGAAAGTTGTTAGAAAACAACAAGGTGCAAAACGCTGTGTTCGATACCATTGAAATGTTGGATAAAGGGAAAATTCGTGTGGCAGAACCGGATGATGCGAGCGAAAACGGGTGGAAAGTAAACCAGTGGATTAAAAAAGCGGTGATATTGTATTTTCCATTACGTAAGATGGAAAAAATTGATGACGGTATTTTTGAATATCACGATAAAATACCCATAAAAAAAGGTTTTAAAGAGCAGGGTGTACGTGTGGTACCAGATGCAATAGTGAGGTATGGAGCTTTTATTAATAAAGGTGTAATCCTGATGCCGTCCTACGTGAATATAGGCGCATGGGTAGGTGGTTATAGCATGGTTGATACCTGGGCTACGGTAGGTTCATGTGCGCAAATAGGAAGTCATGTGCATTTAAGTGGTGGTGTTGGTATTGGCGGCGTTTTGGAGCCTGTACAGGCTGCTCCGGTGATTGTAGAAGACAATGCTTTTATTGGTTCAAGATGCATTGTTGTAGAAGGTGTTCATGTGGGTAAAGAAGCGGTACTTGGCGCCAATGTAGTATTGACAGGAAGTACAAAAATCATAGACGTAACCGGGAATGAGCCAAAACAAATAAAAGGATATATACCTGAACGTTCAGTGGTAATACCGGGATCTTATACTAAACAGTTCAATGCAGGTGAATATCAGGTGTCATGTGCACTTATAATCGGCAAAAGAAAAGCATCAACAGATAAGAAGACCTCGTTGAATGACGCCTTGAGGAATTATGATGTTGTGGTGTAATTACCTAACCCAGATAAACCTCGTAGGTTGAATAACTAACGGGGTAAACTAAAAATCCTAAATCCTAATTTTTAAATACTAAACAAATTCAAATTTATCAATTATCAAAACATTTTCTTACCAAACTGTTAGGATTTTATTTTCTGCCAAAAAATCACACGAATATTATTGATAAGATACTAAACAGCCTGATCGGTAAGGCCGGGATACTAAAAATACTTCACTTCTTTACCTTCAATGGCAGTAAGTAAGTTATTAGCCAAACGGCTGGCACCAATTCTGAATAATGTATTATCAAGCCATTCTTCCCCTAAAACGTGAGAAACAACAGCGTAATATGTAATTGCATCTTCAGGTGTAGATACACCACCAGCGGGTTTAATACCTGCCTTAAAACCTGTATCTTCGTAATGGTCTTTTATGGCCTGGCACATAACATACACAGATATAGGATCAGCGGATTTTTTATCTTTTCCCGTGGATGTTTTAATGAAATTGGCACCTGATTTTAATGCAAGAATGGAAGCATTGTAAACATCGGATAGATTATCCATCAGTCCGGATTCCAAAATAACTTTTAAGTGTGATGGGGCAATAGCTTCTTTGATGAGGTTAATTTCAGTGCTGCAATACGTATAATCTTCACTAAAAAACCTGCCAAGGGAAAGCACAATATCCAATTCATCAGCTCCTTTGTTTACAGCGATTTCACATTCGGCAAGTTTAACAGAGAGGTAAGTTTGACTGGAAGGGAAACATCCTGACACGGCTGCAATGTTAATGTGTTCGCGTGATAATGTATCCTTTACGATTTTAACAAATGGTGGATAAATGCAAATGGCTGCAACATCCGGCATATCAGGATATACAGATTTCAGAGCATTGACCTTGAAAACCATAGATTGTATTTTTTCTTCGGTATCTTGTGTGTTGAGTGATGTCAGGTCAATCAAAGAAAAAATGCGTTTTAGTAATGTTTTGTCCCTAGCGCTGAATGCTTTTTTAGCTGTTGATATTTGGTTTTCAATGTCTTGTTTGTTGAAAGTAATGTTTTTATTTTTCATGATTAGATTTGGATTATGGTAAACTAATATTTTGTCTTTTGATTTTATTATTCTAATTTTAAACCGTTAATGGTTACAGAAAATAAAATGATTCTTAATTTACCCTTTCATTGTATTCTCGGGTACGGGTATCAATTTTAATGACATCACCGATGTTTATGAATAAAGGAACGTTTATTTCAGCACCGGTTTCAAGTGTTGCTGATTTAAGCGAATTGGTAGCTGTATCGCCTTTAACGCCAGGTTCGGTGTATGTTATCTCAAGTTTAACAAATGGTGGTAAAATGGCGGCTATGGGCATTTCTTTTTCTGCGTTGAACATGATTTGAATTTCCTGGCTTGGTTTCAACAAATCCGGATTTTCAATAATGTCCTGGACCAATGTGATTTGTTCATATGTTTCATTGTGCATGAATGTATAACCTATTTCATCCTGAAAAAGGTATTGATAGGGCCTGTATTCAATGCGTACGTCTTTAACCTTGATGCCTGAATTGAAGGTGTTTTCAATGACACGTCCGGTTTCAATATTTTTGAGTTTTGTTCTGATAAAAGCAGAACCTTTGCCCGGTTTTACATGTTGAAAATCCACAATTTGATATATGCCGTCCTTGAATTCGATGCATGTGCCGTTTTTAAAATCATTTGTTGATATCATATAGGTAACATTTTGTATTTCATGCAAAGGTAAGTAAAAATATGGTAATTTTATGGGTATAATTTTGAAAATTAATCTAAATTAATATAAGTTAGTATGTTGAAAAATCATTATATGCATTTATAAAATTGTAAATCCGGTTCACTGATTTGGTTCAAATACACAACAATGTGGTTTTGTTCATTAAAAATTTGATATGGTTCAATAAAAATGTAATAATGGCCGGGAGAAAGCCCCAATGTAAATTCCCCATCATTAGCCTGTACACTGTCAGAAATACTGGTATAGGAACCATACCCGGAAACTGAATCGTAGGGAACTGCATACACCATACCATTGTAGGGTTGAAATGTCCAGAATTCACGGGCAATGTGACAATTTACTTCACCAAATTCGATGTAACCTTTGATGCCGCTATCAATGTTATCGTCGGTGCACGAAAGTGAAAAGCAGAGAAGCAGAAAAAAACCAGCGATGGAGAAAAATGTATATTTCATATTTATTCTTTGTTTTTTGTATCAATGATGATCGTAACCGGTCCGGAGGCACGAGACTCAATGTACATGTAATCGCCAAATGAACCGGTTTCAACTTTTTTACCTGATAGTGTTTCCAGATTTTGAATAAATTCCTGGTAAAGACGTGTTGCCAGGGGAGGTTTGGCTGCTTTGATAAAGGATGGCCTGTTTCCTTTTTTTGTGGATGCGTGCAAGGTAAACTGACTGACAACTAAATAATTACCACCAATATAGTTGATAGGTAAATTCATCTTTCCAGCCTCATCTTCAAAAATTCTGAGTTTATGGATTTTATTGCTTAGCCACAATGCATCTTCAGGTGTATCTGTTTCAGAAACGCCAAGTAAAATATACATTCCTACACCAATTTCTCCGGTTACTTTATTGTTTGTGGTTACTTTAGCTTTGTTTACCCTTTGAATTACAGCTCGCATAATAATAAAATTTTGCTCAATTATAATTAATGATTGATAGATTTAAAATGTTCCACGTGGAACTATTCTGCTTCAATTTGTGTTAAGGAAAAATTACTAACGTCAAACAAACCTTTATCACCGATTTTTAATTTTGGAATAACAAGTAAAGCCATAAAAGCCATAGTCATGAAAGGAGCGTTAAGAATGCATCCAATATCAGATGATTTGCTGTTTAAAGTTTTGTATTTTTCAGCCACCACCTCCCCGTTTTCAGATGACATTAATCCCCCTACTGGTAAAGGTAGATGAAAAATTTCCTGTTCATTTGTTAATGCCAGACCACCTTTAGTATCTATGAGTTTGTTAACCACTTTGGCTATATTTTCATCATCAACACCTACTGCAACGATGTTATGCGAATCATGAGCTACCGTTGAAGCAATAGCACCACGGTTAATTCCAAATCCCTGTACGAAAGCAACAGCAGGTTTTGGGTTTTTAACGTAACGATTGATGACAGCAATTTTATTAATTCCGCTCAAAGGGTCAGGTTGTAATTTGCCGTTTAGTTTAGGTAAGCTGTGTTCAAACATACCGGTTATTAATGATCCGTCATAAGCCTGGATGATTTTAAAACGTGAAGCATCAGATGTGATTTCAAATGCATTAGCAGGTAAATGCGAAGAAAGAACGAAATTATTTATAGGCTTTGTTTCACTCACCTGAAATAAAATCCTGCCGTTATCAAAAACAAGCTCACCATTAATATAAGCTGATACAACATTGAACTCTTCAATGGAGTCAACAATAATAAAATCTGCAGGGTCGCCTTGTTGTAGCATGCCTACATTAAGATTGTAGTGTTTTGCAGCGTTTAATGATGATGCACGCAATACGTCAAACAAATTGTGGCCTGCTTTTATAGCACGTGCAACAATGTTATTGATATGTCCGTGTTTTAAATCATTAGGATGGCTGTCATCGGTACATAGCATGCATTTTTCAGGGTGAGAAGATAACAGTGAATGCAAGGCATCAAAATTTTTAGCAGCGGAGCCTTCTCGAATTTGAATGATCATCCCTTTGTTTATTTTTTCAAGCGCTTCTGTGAGGCTTGCACATTCATGGTCAGTAGAAATGCCTGCATTGATGTAAGTTTCAGCGTCTTTACCTGTAACTTCAGGGGCATGGCCGTCCACAGGTTTGTTGTGATCGTGTGATGCTTTTATTTTTGCATGTACTTCAGGATCATTGTGAATGACACCAGGATAATTCATCATTTCACCGAGGGCTATAATTTTATCCTTTTTAAGCATGTTTCCAATATCATTGGAATCAAGTACATGACCTGATGTTTCAAAAGGAGTTGCCGGAACACAACTGGGGGCGTTAAAATGCAGTTTCAACGGCGACTTTTCGGCGTCTTTTATCATGTATTCAACCCCTTCAACGCCACATACATTTGCAATTTCATGGGGATCAGAAACTGTAGCAATGGTGCCTTGTTGTATGGCAAGACGTGAAAATTCAGAAGGATTAAGCATTGAGCTTTCAATGTGGACGTGAGAATCTATGAACCCTGGAATGATATAATGTTCTTGGTTCTCTTTGATTTTTTCAATGCTTTCAATTCTTCCGTTTTCAATATGTACAGCTGCGTTGTAAATCCGTTTTTGTACGATGTCAATCAGTTTTCCTTTTATTGTTTTCATAATTTTTATTTTTATAATGTTCCACGTGGAACATTTTACAGTTTTCCTTTTATATGTTTTCTTTCTTTAATTGTAATGTTCCACGTGGAACATTTAAAATTATCGTCCAAGGTAAACAAGTAAAACACTTATATCTGAAGGTGATACACCACTTATCCTAGATGCCTGTCCAATTGTTTTTGGTTGGATTTTTTTCAGTTTTTGCCTTCCTTCCGTTGATAATGATTGTATTTTATCGAAATGCAATCCGTGTATTGAAATGTTTTCGAGCCTGTGCATTTTATCGGCCAACATACGTTCACGTTCAATATAGCCCTGGTACTTTAGTTGTATTTCAGCGGCCTGACGGATTTCTGATGGAACATCAAAGGATGCAATTTTGTCTTTTAGCGGGGATATCACTTCTTCCATATCATTGAAATGTACCTGGGGACGAGCAAGCACATTTTTTAATTTCATTTTTTGCTTCAATGGAGATGTTCCAAGTTCTTGTAATTTAGCGTTTATGTATTCTGGTTTACAACTAAAATTATGCGTAAAATGAACAAGGTCATCGTGTTGTTTAATTTTGCGTTCCATTCTTTTCATGCGTGTGTCTGATGCCAGGCCAAGTTTATGGGAAAGTTCTGTCAAACGGATATCAGCATTGTCCTGGCGTAATAAAATTCTGTATTCAGCCCTGGATGTAAACATTCTGTAAGGTTCATCTACCCCTTTGGTTATGAGATCATCAATCAGCACACCGATGTATGCCTGGTCACGGTTGAGAATGAAACTATCCTTTCCATTGAGTTTCAAATGAGCATTGATGCCGGCAATGATGCCTTGTGCTCCTGCTTCTTCATATCCCGTAGTACCATTGATTTGCCCGGCAAAATACAGGTTTTCAAGGGATTTTGTTTCCATTGTTGAATAAAGCTGGGTGGGATGGAAGAAATCGTATTCAATGGCGTAACCTGGACGGAAAATTTTGACATGTTCAAAGCCTTCGATACGTTTCAGGGCTTTGAGTTGTATGTCCCAGGCCAGGGAAGATGAAAAGCCGTTTAAATAATATTCAACCGTATTGACACCTTCGGGTTCAAGAAAAAGCAGATGTTTATCTTTATCAGGAAACGTTTGGAGTTTTGTTTCAATACTGGGACAATAACGAGGACCTATGCTGTTGATGGTACCATCGTAGAGTGGACTATCAGACATGCCTTTATCCAGAATATCATGTACATCCTGGCTGGTTTCGCAAATAAAACAGGATTTTTGCGGTAAATATGGTTTTTTCAATGCGGAATGCAGAAAGGAAAAATATTGTATTTCTGTGTCTCCTTTTTGTTCGGTAAGTTTATTAAAATCAACCGTTCTGCCGTCTATACGCATTGGTGTACCGGTTTTCATCCTGCCGTAGGTAAATCCCAGTGATGATAATTGTTTTGTCAGTCCTTTGGCTGGTGGTTCGGCTGCCCGACCGCCTTCTTCTTTGTGCTGACCAACATGCATCAACCCATTGAGAAAAGTACCTATGGTTAAAATTACCGATTTACTATGCAGTGGAATATCCTGTGTTGTCCTGACACCGGCAATTTTATTGTTTTCAATTATCAATGATTTAACATTGCCCTGCCAGAAATCAAGTGTTGGAATGCGTTCAAGGTATTCGCGCCAGGTCAGGCTGTAAACCATCCGGTCGCATTGTGCACGTGGAGACCACATGGCCGGGCCTTTGCTGCGGTTCAGCATGCGGAACTGTATCATGGCTTTGTCGGTGATTTCCCCGCTGTATCCTCCCAAAGCATCCAGTTCTTTTACTATCTGCCCCTTTGCTACGCCACCCATGGCAGGATTGCATGACATTTGGGCAATTTTGTTCATATCAATGGTAACAAGCAATACAGATGAACCCAGGTTGGCAGCGGCAGCAGCAGCTTCACATCCTGCATGTCCGGCACCGACAACAATCACATCATATATGGGTAACAAAGCCATGGAATCATTTTATCACAAAGGTAATCCAAGCAATTGATATTGTAAAAAATATGTGCTATAATTTATTAACACAACAGATGCAAAATTATCATGTCAAATTGAGAGAGTACTGATTATCTGTATTTTTCAGCCACCCACTGCTGAAAAAACACATCATACACAGAGTAAAATTTATTTCCATTTTCATCCAAATCATAATAAATCATTTCTGATTTTAATAATGAATTCACGGCTCTGATAACTCCTGATGATGAACTTAAATTGTGTTTCTTAATAAAATCTCCTGCAGTGATGTTATATACTTTGTCTTCATGCGCAATTGCTTTTAATAAATTCCATTGAATTTTTGTCAAAAGATTGCGATAGGAAAAGAAAATTTGCTCTTGTTCCTTAAGCAGTATATAAGCCTGTTTTTTCCATAAATCACCACTTACTTTTTTTGTGCTTGCAGAAAAAACCCGGTTTAACAACTGTTGCACATAAAATGTGTGTACGTTTGCCCACTTTATGATGTTTTTCGCTGTCTCTTTTTCGATTGTTTTACTGTGTTTTTCAAACATTTTGTTAACAAAGTTACTATACGTGTTTATATCAAGTTTTTTAAGTACCAATAGTTGTGTGCTACGAAAAAAGGGTTTATCGGGAGATGTAAACATATCCTGCATAAGATGCTGCTTGCTTCCGGAAAAGATGAAATAAACATTTTTTAATGATTGAATTTTGCTTCTAAGCCAGGAATCTGTCTTTTTTTCGGGGTATTTAAGTATTTCCTGGAATTCATCAATGGCAATAAGCACATGTGAATTAAGATCATCAAGTATCCTTAAAAGGGATTCTATTCCAATTTTTGTGTCATCGGGCTTTAAATCAATGCTGATATTCGGGTTTCCTGTTAAGGGATCAAACTTGAGTACCGCTCTTAAAGATTTTAGGAATTTCCACAGTTTTTTACCGGGATTTGTTTTTTCAGGGATAGCCTGTATGGCTGATGATATAATCTTATTGAAAAATTGATTCATGTTTTCTGTATCCTCAATATCAACATAAATAACGAACCAATTTTTATCCATTTTGTCCAAAACATGATGAATAAGGCCGGTTTTTCCTATTCTTCTGATTGAAATAAGACTGGTATGATTGCCGTTTTTGGCGTTATCTATGAGTTTTTTTGTTTCTTTTTCTCTGTCACAAAAGTATTCCTGGCCTTTGTAACCAACGGTAATAAAGGGATTGCTTATTTTTTTTGCCATAATTTGTTGTTTTTATTAAGGCAAATATAAATAATAATTATTTAGTAACAAAAAGTTACTAACAAAAAGTTACTAACAAATTGTTACCTGGGTTTGGTGCTATTTGTCAGTATCAGTTAAGGGGACTTCTGATAATTCTTTCGCCTGCCTATGTCGGCAGACAGGTATCAAGATTTTCAGCGTTTTTCATAGGCAATGAAAATTTTTGAAGCACTATCGGGATAATGCAATAAAATTTATGCCTTGCATATTATTCATTACATTTGTATAATTTTGGCTGCACTCGGCATAGCCAAGTAGAAACACACGGCCGTGTGTTTCTACAGGCTCTGCCCTTGTTTGCACAAAATTTGTATAAAATTTGTTTTTTTAAACAATAGAATTAATAGAAGTTTCCTTAAATCTATGCTTGTTAAAACAAAAGCTGTAGTGATCAATCATCTGAACTATTCAGATTCCCGGATGATTACCCATGTGCTTACATCGGAGTATGGAAAAATTCCGCTTATGGTGCACAAAAACAAAGGGAAAAAATCGAATGGGAAAGCAGGCTATTTTCAATCCTTGCATTTATTAAATCTTGAATTTTCTTATAAAGAAAAACGGAATATTCAGCAGCTTATAGATGCACAAGTCGCTGTGCCCACGAATGATCTGGCTGTAAATTTTCATAAACAAAACGTTGTTATTTTGTTGGCGGATATATTAAACCGTTCTATTAAAGAGATGGAACCGGATCAGGAACTTTTTCAGTATGTCTGGCATGCTGTGCTGATGTTTGATATGCTTGAAAATGCAGCCGTCAATTTTCATTTGTATTTCCTCACTCATCTTATGAAATACCTTGGTTTTAAACCAGGAAATCAGTGGAATGATCATAATAAATACCTTGATATGGATTCTGGTCTTTTTGTGGGTGATGCTAACATTAATTCATCATGCCTTACAGAAAAGGAAAGCGGGATAATTTACCGTTTTATGAATTGTTCCGGTGATGAAATTCCCCCAAATGGCATTTCAAATAAAGACAGAAGGCTGGGTATAGAGGCTGTGTTGAGTTATTTCGACCATCACGTCCCCAATTTCGGTAAATTAAAATCTTACAATGTTTTAAAATCTGTATATCATTAATCAGTCCACATGTTTGGTTTCGTGTGTGCTGATATTGTAATGTTTTCTATGATTTTTTATTAGCTTTGAACCTAAAATATACCGTACAATACAATGAAACACCGCCTTACGTTTCCAATTATTTTTACTGTGATATTTATTGCAGCCATTGTGGCTGTGCTTGTTTTCACCCCCTGGAAGCAAAACAAAGAAATTAAAAACCTCAGTATTTTTGTTGATCCGTTTATTGGTACAGGAGGCCATGGGCATACTTACCCGGGAGCAAGCCTGCCTTTTGGAATGGTGCAGATAAGCCCGGACACAAGGCTGTCAGGATGGGATGGTTGCAGTGGATACCATTATTCCGACACGATGATTTACGGGTTTTCTCATACCCATTTGTCAGGAACAGGGGTGGCTGATTACTGTGATGTGTTATTTATGCCTGTGAATGGAAAGCCGGTGTTTCATAATGGCATCTCTGACACTAGCAGCAATGGATATGCAAGCAGTTTTGACAAGGCATCAGAAAAAGCATCTCCGGGGTATTACGCTGTGCATCTCAATGATCCTGATGTGTTTGCTGAATTTACCTGTACGGAACGGACAGCGTTTCATAAATATCACTACAATAAGCCAGATTCAGTGATACTGATGATTGATCTTGTTCATCGTGACCAGGTGATCAATGCTGGCATTAAAAAAATCAATCAAACCGATATCGCCGGGGTTCGAAGATCTATATCCTGGGCACAGGATCAGGAATTGTTTTTTTATGCACGGTTTTCCGATACCATAAGGACTTACCAGGTGAAAGGACATGAATTGAAAGAAAACAATGCATTTGATGTGTTCGGTAAAGAGGTAAGAGCTGCAGTGGGTTTTGATACACCTGAAAACAAAACCTTGTATGTTAACGTTGGCATTTCAGCCGTCAGTATTGAAAGTGCCAGGGAAAACCTTGAACAAGAAACTAAAAAATTGGATTTTGCTACAGCCGTGGCTGATGCCAAAGATAAATGGAATGATGAACTCAGCACCATTCTTGTCCGCGGAGGCACCAGGTTAGACAAAGTAAAGTTTTATACCGCCTTGTATCATGCTTTTTTAAGCCCTGATGTGTTCAGCGATTGTGAAGGATACTACAGGGGTACTGATAAAAAAAATCATCACTCTGATGAACACACACAATACACCGTATTTTCACTTTGGGATACCTATCGAGCTGCACACCCATTGTTTACCATCACCCAGACGGAAAGAACAAAGGACTTTGTCCGTACCATGTTAAAACATTACCAGGAAGGCGGGAAATTGCCGGTTTGGGAATTGGCAGGGAATTATACGGGATGCATGATCGGATACCATGCTGTTCCTGTCATATACGATGCGTATAAAAAAGGCATTGTCTCTAAAGATGAGGAACTTGCGCTGGAGGCGATGCAACATTCTGCTACCCTCCCTCACCTGGGATTGCCTGCGTGGATGAATAAGGGATACATTGGCATTGAAGATGAACATGAATCGGTGTCCAAAGCGCTTGAATATGCTTTTGATGACTGGTGCATTGCCATGATGGCCAAAAAAACCGGAAACAATGATGTATATAGGGAATTCATTGACCGCGCGCAACAATACAAAAACCATTTTGATCCGGAAACAAAACTCATGCGGCCACGTCTCAATGGTGGATGGAAACCGGATTTTGACCCCGCTGAGGTGGATTTCAATTATACTGAAGCAAACGCCTGGCAATATAGTTTTTATGTTCCCCATGACATAAATTTATGGATAAACCTGATGGGTGGTAAGGATTCACTTGATGTGATGCTTGACAGGCTTTTCAATGCCGGCAAAAGTAATCAGGGTCGTCATCAGGATGATATCACAGGCCTCATCGGCCAGTATGCCCACGGTAATGAACCCAGCCATCACATTGCTTATTTGTATAACTATTGTGGAAAGCCCTGGAAAACGCAAAAGCGCATTAAGCAGATCATGAATGATTTTTATTCCACCATGCCGGATGGTTACATCGGGAATGAAGATTGCGGGCAAATGTCAGCGTGGTTTGTCATGTCTGCCATGGGATTTTATCCCGTTAATCCTGCAAATGGCATTTACGACTTTGGTAGCCCCTTGTTTGATACATGCATCATACAGCTTGAAAACAACAAGCGATTTTCCATCACCGCCGAAAATTTGTCCCCTGAAAACATATACATTCAATCGGTCACATTGAACGATGAAGATTATAACAAAACTTATATACAGCATGAAAACATTATGGACGGCGGAGAATTGCATTTTGTCATGGGATCAAAGCCCAACAAACAATTCGGCAACAGCGATGATGCTGTATATCATTCTGAAATCAAAGCTGCCCCAATTGTCATTTGTCCCTTGATAGAATCTGAGCACCGGGTATTTACCGATTCTGTGAAAATCAGCATGTTATCAGCACAAAAAGGGAAGATAAACATATTTTACACCACCGACAGCAGTGAACCCGATAGAGAATCCAACCTGTTTACAGATGATTTTTACGTATCAGAATCCTGCCAAATCAAAGCCATCGCATGCACTGATAACAATAAATCAGGGGTGGTTTCAGCGAGGTTTTCAAAACTGGATCCAAACGTTTCACTTACCTTACATGCGCAATACAGCAACCAGTATGCCGCCGGCGGGGACAATGCTCTTATTGACGGCATCCGCGGAGGAAAAGATTTCAGAACAGGGCAATGGCAGGGATACCAGGGACAGGACATTGAAGCTGTTGTTGATCTCGGCAGTGAAAAAAACCTGTCTGTGATTGGGATAAGGTTTTTACAGGACATAAAAAGCTGGATATGGATGCCTGCCAAGGTTGAGATTCTGGTGGCTGGTAATTCAAAACGGTTTACAACATTGGCTGACATTGATCCGAAGACTGATGATACAGTGTATGGGCAGTTTGTGGAAAGTATTGAAGCAGAAACCAATGAAAAGAAAATCAGATACATAAAAATAACGGCTAAATACCCCGGAACCATTCCTGACTGGCACCCCGGAACCGGTAATGCTTCATGGATATTTGCAGATGAAATTTATTTTGAATAACATATACATACTGGGTGGGGTTGTTTTAATCATATTGATATCGGTATGTTGCAGCTCAAAGAATGAATCAGGGTTTGTGTTTGAAGAACAGGAATCACAACAACAGCAGATTGATTCACTGATTTGTAACCTTCCTTCCTACGAAGATATCGTGAATCCAATAAAAGAAGCGGGAATACAGTTTCAGGCTCAGCTTTTGAATCTGCAAACGGTGCCTGTTCAGGACAAACAAAGCATAGTGGCTTTGCAAACAGGCGTATTACTGAGTGACATGGCTTATTGCCGATATTTTGAACAAGTGCACAAAGCCATGTTTTTGTCATCGCAGATTGAGGATCGCATGCAGGCACTGAATATTCCCACAGGGGAAATCCAACAGATTGGGATAGAGCTTGAAACACACATGTATTCCCGTGATACTGTTATGGGGATATTATCAGAAGCATATACTGATTTGAATGATGGCCTGATGAAATCCAAACGGACAGGGATATCTGCCCTAATCATGACGGGGGCGTGGATTGAATCCAGTCGCCTGATGCTTGCAGACAATACTGTATCTGATGAGATGGTTTCTCAGCATTGGAAAAAATACCGTGACGTGTTATCTTCCCTGATTCCTCTGATTGATGCTTTTGAATCCGGGATTCCGGAAAATCTGTCACCGGTATTAAATGAATTGACTGAATGCCAGGAAAGAAACAAAGCACTGGAAAAAATTGACATCCTACACAATTTAATTTCAAACCGTGAACAGTTACAGTAATTCTAATAATTCATTCGCATCAGGATTTGCCTTTTGCTTTTTGTTTCCTGAATTCAACAATCAATCCACACAGCAACACCACAAAGAAAAGAGCAGATGATGCATGGCTAATTGCATTACCGGTAGTATATGATTTGGGTTCAAACCGGAATTCGATTTGATGCTTCCCGGGAGGCACACACATGGCTCTAATCACATAGTTGGCACGGAAATGAGGGTGCTCTTCTCCATCAATCAAGCTTTTCCATCCATGGGGATAATAGATTTCAGAAAATACCGCCAATTGCTTTTTATTTGCAGAATAATTGTATCTCAATGTATCCGGGGCATAGTAAGTTAGCGTGATGCTTGCAGTGGAATCGAGTTTAGGATCAAAACCCTGTAATTGTTCAGCAAACCGCTTGTCAACAATAATTTCTTCATGGGGATTAATATTTTTTAGCGTGGTAATTTCTTCATCTGCATTTTCCACCAATGTGTAATCAGATACAAACCAGGCATTACCACAGGCGGAATAATTTTGGATGGGTTGCATTTTCGGACGAACTATGAGGTATTTTGTGTTCAGCATATCCATAGCCACAGATTTAAAATTGGCATTGAACATGCCGTTGATCTGTTCCATATTTTGCTGTTTGGATTGAAGCACAAAATTAGCCAGACTTCTTGCGTTATTTACCTCCTGAAACAACACAGAATCATACAATTCCTGGTAGCGGCGCATTTTGGCACCATGGTACCCGCCAATGGATTTGTGATGCCATGAAGTACTGGCATCTTTGAACATGCTTACACCCAGGTTTGCTACCCGAAAATGTTCGCTTTTGTCTTTGAGTATTTTTTTGTCTGCTTTGGATGTTGTGAAAGGGGTTTGGAATTGCCTTTCAGGCACAAAATTATCCTCATTTAAATACCGCCTGTTGACTGGCCAAAGGTCAACAATAATAATCAAAAACAACAACGCATAAGCCAATTCAGGTTTAATTTTCTTTTTGTAAATAAGGTAAAGGATACCGATACCTATCAGCACAAAAAAGAATGAACGAAGTGCATCTTTTCTGACCATGGATTTGCGGTCTGCACGTAAGGCAGGAATATACTCGGTCATCATGCTTTGTTTCATTTGCTGGTACTGTGGATTGTCTCCGGCGACCTGGAATATCTGTTCCACCAGTTGGCCGTCCTTTTCTGTTTGGGGATTGGTGATGCCGGGAGCTATAATAATTAGCAGCAAGAAACCAAGCACCAGTCCACCTGATATTTTGAGCGCGCTGAAAACCCGGTTGTTTTTATTCACGGATTCTTTAAACAATTCCCTCACTGCAAGGAAACCCAGCAAAGGCATTGTAAATTCTGCAATGACAAGGATCATGGATACGGTCCTGAATTTGTTGTATCCGGGAACGAAATCCAGGAAAACATCAGTGAACCACATCATGTTTTTGCCCCAGGCGAGGAAGATGGATAAAACAGTGGCAGTAAGCAACCACCATTTGATTTTCCCTTTCACCAGGAACAAGCCAAACACAAACAGGAAAAAAACAAACGCACCTACATATACGGGACCGGATGTAAAGGGTTGTTTGCCAAAATACAAAGGCATTTGTTTGATGATGGATCCGGCGGATTCCGGCCCTAGGTATTTCTTCATTACATCGTAGGTTTCACTGTCTTTGTCGAGTTTGCCTACCGAAGCACCACCTTTGAAATTCGGAACCAACAGGGTGAATGTTTCCCCTTTGCCATAGCTCCATTGGGTGATGTAATCTTTGTCGAGGCCGGTGGTGCGGTTTTCTTTGTCAGAACTGAGTTCGCTGGGCCCTCGTATCGAGTGCTCGCCGTATTCGTATGTTGTTAACAAAGGCGTAGCGTTAACACCAAAAGAAAGGATGCCCCCTGCCAGCAACAATCCGCTTGCTTTAAGAAATTGGGGAATGTACTTGTTCCTGATGGCATCAACTAAGTAGAAAATAACCAAAAGCAGGGCTGTTAAGCCGGTATAATAAACAATCTGGAAATGCCCTGTGAGTATCTGCAAAATCAGAAAAAATGTCATCAGTATCATGCCCCAAAAAGCTTGCCGGTCATAAGCAAGGTAAATCCCTGCGATAACCGGAGCCATATAGCCTAATGCCACTGCTTTTGTCACATGGCCGGCGGCAATGATAATAAACAGGTACGATGAAAACCCAAATGCTGCTGCCCCTCCCATACTGAGCCATGGTTTTACTTTGAATACCAAAAGCAAAATATAAAAACCAAGCAAATAATAAAACAGGTGAGCTATTGGCCGCCAGTTGCCAAAATTCATTATGTAATTGATTTTGCTGAAAACAATCTTGGATTTTGGGGTATTTATCAAATATGTCGGCATCCCGCTGAACATGGTGTTTGTCCATAGAGGTCCTTCCCCGGTGCTGTCTTTCACTTCTTTGCATTCTCGTGACATGGCCTGGTAAGTTTTCCAGTCATGTTGCTGAAGACGCTGATTGTTAAGTACGGGAGAGAAATATACAATGGAGATGATAAAAAATCCCAGTACAGCTACGATGTGAGGTAACACCTGTTTTTTAAAATTGATTTTCATAATGCATCTGTTTTGGTCAAAAATAAGAAAAAAGACAAACAAAATAAACGATTTGTCAAAATCTTGATGCGAAAGAATGATTAGAAATCCCCTTAAGTTCGATTGCACGATTGCACGATAGGGTGATGGAGTGGTTTTATTTTGATTTATTTGGGCGTGTCCCTTATTTTTTTATCCCTTCTACCAACCTTTTCTAAGGTTAAAATTTCAGAAAAGGTCTTAGGGTAAGAAGGGATAAAAAAAATTAAGGGTCAGTCTGCGGCTATTAGCTGCTTTGCTTCGCCTTCAGCTTGCGATGCTGTGAGCAGGAGCTTCCGCTGGTCGCTTTGCCACAGCAGCAGGCTGTAAGGCTCATCTTCAGCAGGCTAACCGCCTCCGCCCTCACGCAGAATTGATAGCGAGATGATGAGATAGTACGATAGGGTGATGGTGAGAAGGGAAGATAGAACGATTGCACGAAAGCACGATGGCGAGAAGGAACGAAAGGGATATTATGAGATGGGGTGATGGCATAATAAGTAGAAATATTCATAACACACAAATAAAGGTATATTCCTTGAAATCTCGTGCAATCATGCAATTGTGCTTTCGTTCTATCGTTAAATCGTGAGTAGTTGCGGTTTGAGTTTATCATTCTGTTTTGGGACTGAGATTTTCTATCTTTGCATTCTCAAGGAATCACAATATGAAAAACATAAGGAATTTCTGTATTATTGCCCACATTGATCATGGAAAAAGCACCCTTTCTGACCGGTTATTGCAGGCTACTAAGTCTGTGGAAGACAGGGACTTTATCGACCAGGTGCTGGATGATATGGATCTGGAACGGGAACGGGGAATCACCATAAAAAGCCATGCCATTCAGATGTTGCATGAGACAAATGATACGGAATATGTGCTCAATTTGATTGATACACCCGGGCATGTTGATTTTTCTTATGAAGTATCCCGCAGCATTGCAGCCTGTGAAGGTGCTCTTCTGATAGTGGATGCCACACAGGGAGTGCAAGCCCAGACTATATCCACTCTGTACCAAGCCATTGATCATGACTTGGAAATCATCCCTGTCATGAATAAAATGGACCTTGATAATGCTATGCTCGATGAAGTGGAAGATCAAATCGTTGATCTCATTGGTTGTAAACGGGAAGAAGTCCTGCGGGCCAGTGGAAAAACTGGGGAAGGCGTTGATACCATATTACAAGCTATAATTGACAGGGTTCCTCCGCCGAAGGGAAATCCTGAAGCCCCGCTGCAAGCACTGATCTTCGATTCAATTTATAATTCGTATCGTGGTATCATCGCATATTTCAGGATTTTCAACGGAAGCATAAAAAAGGGAGATCGTGTGAAATTCATCAACACCGGCCATGAGTATGAAGCGGATGAAATCGGGGTGTTGAAATTGAAAATGGATCCACGAAAATCCCTGTCAACAGGCAATGTTGGTTATATTATTTCAGGAATAAAATCCGCAAAAGAAGTCAAAGTAGGTGATACCATTACCCACATAGATAATCCCTGTGATAAGTCAGTGAGTGGGTTTGAAGATGTAAAACCCATGTTGTTTGCCGGCATTTATCCTGTGGATGCTGATGATTATGAAGAGCTCAGGTCTTCAATAGAAAAATTGCAGTTAAATGATGCATCCCTGACATTTGAACCGGAGTCTTCAGCAGCGCTGGGTTTTGGTTTCAGATGCGGATTTCTTGGTTTGCTTCACATGGAAATTGTGCAGGAACGCCTTGACCGTGAATTTGATATGGATGTCATCACAACCGTTCCCAACGTTTCTTACGTGGCCCACCTCAAAAACGGAAAAACCATTGAAGTGCATAATCCAAGCGGATTACCTGAACCCAACGATCTTGAATACGTTGAAGAACCTTATATCAAAGGCAGCATAATTACACACCCTGATTTTATTGGCCCCATCATTAAACTAATCATTGACCGCCGGGGTGAACTAAGAAACCAGCTATATCTGACAAGCAACAGGGTGGAATTGAGTTTTGAAATGCCCCTCGGCGAGATCGTCATTGATTTTTATGATAAGCTGAAAAGCATGTCACGGGGTTATGCTTCATTTGATTATTACCAAAGTGGGTTTAGCACATCCAACCTGGTAAGGCTGGACATTTTACTCAACAGTGAAAATGTGGATGCCCTGTCAACACTGACACATGTAGATAATGCGTATCCCCTTGGCAGGCGCATGTGTGAAAAACTCAAAGAGCTTATCCCGAGGCAACAATTTGATGTGGCCATCCAGGCGGCTATCGGCAGCAAAATCATTGCCCGCGAAACCGTCAAAGCTGTCAGAAAAGACGTGACTTCAAAATGTTACGGTGGGGACATTACCCGGAAACGGAAACTCCTGGAAAAGCAGAAAAAAGGTAAAAAACGCATGCGCCAGGTAGGCTCTGTCGAAGTACCACAATCTGCGTTCCTGGCAGTGCTTAAGATGGATTGAGCCATAGTATTATTTTGCTTTTTTCATGGTAAAGGCAATGGTGGTCCCCACGCCCAGGGTGCTGCGTACATTCAGGGTTTGATTGTGTGCTTCAATGATATGTTTTACGATGGAAAGCCCCAGGCCTGTGCCACCGGATTTGGTGGAACGTGACTTGTCAACGCGGTAAAAACGCTCAAAAATACGGGGAATGTCTGCTTCAGAAATCCCAATACCATTGTCGGTTACTTCAATCAATAGGTTTTCATCCATATCAAACAGCTCAAGGTTGACAAAACCATCTTCTTTTCCGTAATTGATAGCGTTGATGACAAGGTTGGTTATAACCTGGCGTAGAAATTCCGGATCTGCACTGATCTTTCGTTGTTTCTCATAATGACGGTGAATGTTCAGGCTGATGTTTTTGGTTGCAGCCTTATCTTCAAGGTTATCGAACACCTCATCAATGAGTTTTACCGGATCAAAGCTTTCATACCTGAGTTTCATTTCGCCGTGCTCGAGTTTTGAAATGGCTTCCAGGTCATTGACTATGGAAATAATCCGGTTGATGTTTTTTTCCAGTTTTTCCAGGTATTTTATGTTGATGGATTTGTCTTTAATGCCACCTTCAAGCAATGTGAGCGTGTATCCCTGTATGTTGAAAATCGGGGTTTTCAATTCATGCGACACGTTGCCGACAAATTCTTTTCTGTACTGAGCCATGTGTTTCCATTCCTGAATTTCCTTGCGGCTGTTTTCAGCCCATTGCGTGACATCATCATCCACCTGCCTGAGCAGGTCTTTGTTGATGTCGAATTTTTCTTTTTTGGCCTGATCGTCTTCTTTGAAAGAATGAATGGTTTTGTAAATAAGCCTGATGTGACGATAAATAAAGTAAAACAAAACGTACCTAAGGATAAAGAATGACAATAAAAAAAAAGCAGGGATGAAAATAAATAACAGGGTCCAGGGTAAGGCAAAATCGAAGCATAATTTCACACAGGTAAATATGACAATAATCAAACCTGTCAGCATCAGTGAAGTTTTAAATGCCAGACTGGTTGCGGAATTGCTTTGCAGGTTGTTATGTAGAAATTTTTGGATCATTCTTATATAACTCTTTGTAAAGTTACAGTTATTTTTTGGGAAACCTTGTTTATTAGAAGTCCTCTTAAATTAAAAGTTCAAGAAACAAAATAAGGATTTAGGGGTTAGGAGTTAGGTTTTAGGAGGGAAACTTTTCCTAAATCCTAAAACCTAACCCCTCATTATGAAGTTCCCTTATTTTTTCCAGGGGCGAGTACTAATATGTTAATCTATGTACTTGTAATCAGGGGTCAAATTTGTACCCCACGCCTTTGATGGTTTTTATCAGGTTGTTTCCGATTTTTTCGCGCAACCGCCGGATGTGTACATCAATGGTTCTGTCGCCCACAATGATATCAACACCCCAGATGTGATTGTATATTTCTTCCCGTGTAAACACCCGAGATGGTTTGGATGCCAGCAGGTGCAACAGTTTAAATTCTTTCCGGGGAAGCATGATTTCTTTGTTGTTGCGTATGACGAGGAAGCGTTTAGGATCAATAACCAGGTTGTCAAATTCTAGGATGCCGTGTTCTTTCAATGATTTAACTTCTTTTTTAACACGCTTGAGAATGGCTTTGATCCTTTTTTTTATGATTTTAGGTTTGATGGGCTTGTTTACGT
The DNA here is from genome assembly GCA_034721855.1 of Bacteroidota bacterium. GTDB lineage: Bacteria > Bacteroidota > Bacteroidia > Bacteroidales > ML635J-15 > JAQIBY01. The sequence goes on along the minus strand of JAYENB010000308.1, from coordinate 6,857 downwards.
AATCATCACCCCCGGCATCAAATCCGGCAATTTGGGAATAATCTTCTCCCCTTGCTGTTAAAAACATGATAAGTACGTGTTCCAGTCCGGCAATGTTACGCAGTTTTTCGCAGGTTTCAATGCCATCCATTTCAGGCATCATGATATCAAGAATGATGAGATCAGGAATGTTTTTTTGTGCTTGTTGGATAGCATCAAGGCCATTGTCGCTAATTATCAATCTATAGCCTTCGGATTTGAGATTGTAAGACAAAAATTCAAGAATGTCCGGTTCGTCATCAACGAGGAGTATAGTGTATTTTTCAGGTTCAAACATTTTATCATTACCAATATACGGTATCCAAATGTAGCAATAATTCTGTAATCAATGATAAATGTACAGAATAATAAATACGAGTATCATCACTATTAAAACAGCAACACTGAGATAAGAAAAGAAACGATGCCATTTATTTTTTTTCCTCAGAAATCTCATCATTTTGAGTCTCATTCACATTTTTGTCTTTGACAACATACTTTGGACGACGGCGCACATTGTTTCCTATACGGCTGATGTATTCTCCAATGATGCCAATAGTAATGAGCTGAATACCTCCGAGAAACAGTACCGAAATAATCAGTGATGTCCATCCCTGTACAAAGGAATGTGCTATTAATCGTTGGTACAAGGCCCAGATAATCATCACAAAACTCACAATACTGAAAAAAAAGCCCATCCATGTGGCAAACCTGAGCGGAAAATCAGAAAAAGACGTCAATCCGTCCAGGGCAAAACGGACCATTTTTTTGTATGAATAGCCAGTATGCCCACTTTGGCGTCCTGCCCGCTCGTAAACAATTTCAGTTTGCCTGAAGCCTACCCATGCAACTTGTCCCCGGATAAACCTATCACGCTCAGGCATTTTATTCAATTCATTGACCACTTGTCTTGTTATCATTCTAAAATCACCTGTATCTACCGGAATTTTAATGTTTGTCATACGTGATAACAGGCGATAAAACATTCTGGCAGTCATGCGTTTAAGCACGGATTCGCCTTTGCGTCGTTTTCGCTTTCCGTAAACAACATCATATCCATTATCCAATTTATTGTACATTTCAATAAGAACCTCCGGCGGGTCCTGAAGGTCAGCATCCATAATGGCCACACGTTGTCCCCTGGCGTGTTCAAGGCCCGCGGATATGGCTATTTGTTGTCCGAAATTGCGGCTCAGGTTAATGTACTTAACCGCTGTATCTTTTTCTGAAAGGGATTTTATGATTTCCAGCGAATTGTCTGTGCTACCATCATTGATAAATATAAATTCATATTCATCAGTAAACTGGCTTAATATTTCTGTGGTTTTTGTATAACATGCAGGCAAACTGGCCGCTTCATTAAAAACCGGAATAACCACACTGATGTGCATGTTTATTTGTTTTGTCATGATTGTCATTTAGGACTAATCAAAAATAATCAAAATTTGGGGTAATGCAAAAACTTGAATATTTATAACCTTAGTTTTTATTAGGCTTGACATGACACTAATGCCAATGAAATATGCATACAGGATAAATTTTGATAAGCGTTAACAGAATACAGAAAGACAAAAAAATAAAGTCAAAAGTCAAAAATAAAGGATATAATAATAGCAAAATCTATCGTTTCCTCAAAATCAAGATAAGGAGTTAGGGTTTAGGAAAAGTTTTCCTCCTAAAACCTAACTTCTAACCCCTAAATCCTTATTTTTGATTTTTGGCTTTTGACTTATACAGTTATGTATTAAGTTGTGAACGGATACAAATTTTGTTTGTGGTGTCTTTAAAAAATGTAAATTTACAAGCCGTGCGGCATCAATTTTGTAATTGTAAAACAGTTAAATTAAAACAATGTTGCCATGAAAAAAATTGTAATTATTCTGATTACCATGTTCATTGCATTTGTGCTTTTTTCCGCTTGTGGTGAAGATCCGGACGAAGATGAAACAGAAATCGTTGAAGTGACCGATGATATTAGTTCTGCCACAACATGGTCGGGGAACACAATTTATGTGATAAAAAAGTATGATTTTTATGTTGATGCCAGCCTTACCATCATGCCCGGGGCCATCATTAAATTTACAGAAGAGGAAGCCAATATGACAATAGGCAGTGGAGGCAGCATCACTGCCAATGGCGAATCTGATGCCCCCATTGTTTTTACTGCCTATGCAGATGATGACCATGGTGGTGATACCAATGATGATGGCAGCAGTTCGGTAAGTGCCGGAAACTGGGGTATGATTGATGTCAATGAGCAAAATGCAGATTTCACATGGTGTGAATTTTATTATGGCGGCAGCAATACCGACGGTGTTACACTTCGTTATCCTTCAGGCTCTACGGGAAGCATTGACCATTGTACAATAAAAAGCAACATGGGGATGGTAAGTAGCAATTATTTTTATGGTGCAGTGGATGCCAGCGGTGCATCTGCTGATTTTACCATCACCAACACTATGTTTGAAAACAATGTAATTCCCCTGTCAATTAATGCTGATATAAGCCTGGATGCTTCCAATAGTTTCTCCGGAAATACACACCAGGGAATTTTTGTTAGTGGTTTTGTTAATGAAACAACCACCTGGGAAGAACAAGAAGTGGCTTTTGTTTATACAGGGTCCAATCTTCAGGTAAACAATGGCAGTAAATTAAACCTCGGAAATGGCGTGGTCATTAAATTTCTGTCGGATGCTGAAATGTATTTGTACAATGGAACGTCAAATTTATCAGATAATTATGCTGATCCTGACGGAGTGATTTATACCTCATACAAAGATGATTCATACGGCGGGGATTCCAATGGCGATGGCAGTGTTACAAGTCCGGCAGCAAGTGACTGGACAGGTATATACAAAGACAATCAGAAAAATTACGTTGAATGGGATAACATAAAATATGATTCACACGCATTTCCGGTGTAATTAAATTCTTTTTATTTTGCGTGAGGGATAGAAGCGGTACCCCACAGCCGACGTTAGGAGGCGAGGAGTACAAGCGGATAGCCCGACCCCGTAGTTTACGGAGGGGGCACGCCCAAACAGAAATCAAAAAATCAAAAAACAAAACTTGTCCTGCGTAAACTTGTCCGGCGTAATGAAGTGAAGACGGATGAAGTGAAGACGTGACCTGTACCGACGAATGACGGTAATTAAAATTTCTTCAAATCCGCAAGTGGTTAGGTTAACAATACAGTTAAATTCTGTTGTATGGGAAGCGTTTAAAATGCAAATCTTTGACAATTTTAAACAAGTTATCTTTGAACTCATCCATATTTTCGCCGGTTTTAGCCGAAATAAACACACAGGGGATGTTTTCGCCGGCTACATACATTGCTTTAAAATCATCAAGGCTGAAATTTTGTTTTTCCCTAGGGGTCAGGTCATCTTCATCTTTCGGCGTGTATTTGAAAGCATCTATTTTATTGAACACCAGCAGCACGGGAATGTTGGCGGCGCCGATTTCCTGCAGGGTGTTTTTTACCACTTCAATTTGTTCTTCAAATCCCGGGTGGGAAACATCCACAATGTGTATAAGCAAATCCGATTCGCGTGTTTCATCGAGTGTGGATTTAAAAGATTCCACCAGGTGCGTGGGTAATTTTCGAATGAATCCGACGGTGTCAGACAACAAAAAGGGAAGGTTGTTGATCACCACTTTGCGAACGGTGGTATCAAGAGTGGCGAAGAGTTTGTCCTCAGCAAAGACCTCGGATTTACTCAACCTGTTCATGATGGTTGATTTGCCTGCGTTTGTGTATCCTACGAGAGACACACGGATAAGTTTTCCCCTGTTTTTGCGTTGCGTTGCTTTTTGCTTGTCGATTTTTGCCAGTTGTTTTCTGAGCAATGCAATTTTATCACGGACAATACGGCGGTCGGTTTCAATTTCACGTTCGCCGGGGCCACGTAACCCAATTCCGCCACGTTGCCTTTCAAGGTGTGTCCACATGCCCTTGAGGCGCGGCAATAAATACTGGTATTGTGCTAGCTCTACCTGAGTTCTGGCGTTGGCTGTGCGTGCACGTGTGGCAAAAATATCAAGAATCAGGTTGGTTCTGTCCATGATTTGAATATGTAACTCTTTTTCAATGTTGCGAAGTTGGGTTGGTGAGAGGTCGTCATCAAACAAAACAAGATTAACAGTTTTGTTTTTTTGTATGAAAGTCCGAATTTCTGTTAGTTTTCCTTTACCAATATAGGAGCGGGGATTTGGCTTGTTTTGTTTCTGCAAAAATGATTTTACAGGTGTTGTCCCTGCTGTGTGTGCCAGCAAAGCCAACTCATCAATATATTCTTTTGCCTGATCTTTTGTTTGTCCTGCTTGTACTACGCCGATAAGTACTGCGGAATTCTTTATCTTTTTTCTTTTATTATCCTGCTGCATAAAGGTATATCAACAAAAAACCCCGATTAGTGAACCGGGGTTATATCTGATTCATAATGTTATATTAATACAATTTAAAATTGATAGGTACAATATAGGTTACCGGCACGGGTTTTCCTCTTTGTTGTCCTGGTTTCCAATCGGGTAACTGACCGACCACTCTTTTGGCTTCTTTATCGAGGTATGGGTCAACACCGCGGACAATGCTGACATTGGTAACATTTCCGTTTTTATTAATAACAAATTGCACATATACTTTTCCCTGGATGCCATTTTCTTTGGCAATCTCGGGATAATTGGTGTTTTTAGACAAAAATGTCATCAAAGCTTTATCCCCGCCTGGAAATTTAGGTTTGTCTTCTACCACAGCAAAAGCAATTGGTTCCACTTCTTCCTCTTCATCCTCGAATGAACTCATATCAATATCTACTTGTGTGTCTTCGTCAGATTCAGAGTCTATGTCAATATCCGATTCTTCTTCATCATCTTCCACAACAGTAAGTTCCTCTATGACCTGTTCGGGTTTAGGTTCTTCCTTTTTTTCCGGGGGTGGAGGTGGTTCCTTTTCCTGGAAAGTATTGATTATTTCTTCCTCCATCATATTATCCATGTTGATATCCCCCAGCTGATTTTTGTTGAGCTCGGGTGTTCCCCATTCAAAAGCGAGAAGCACAATGCCTAAAACAAGAACGAGACCGATTTCAAGGAAAAGAACTTTCTTGTTTTCAAGATTTGCTTTTTTAGTTTTCTTTGTTTTCATGGTATTGCGATTTAAAGGTGTAAAAATAATGTTTTTCTTACAGTTTTACAAAAATTATTCTCCTTTTTGTTGCAGGCTTGTATTTTACAACGTTCAGACCGGAAAAATATTTCTGTATGTGTTGATGTGTTCAGATGGTTTGATCACTGTTTGTTAATACAATTTAAATTTCACTGGTAATATATAAGTAACCGGTACCGGTTTACCCCGTTGCTTTCCGGGCTTCCATGCCGGCATTTGGCTAATTACCCTCTTGGCTTCTTTGTCGAGGTATGGATCAATACTACGATGAATACTTACGTCAGTTACTTCGCCATTTTTATTGATGACAAATTTGATACCAACTGTTCCATCAATGTTGTTTTCTTTAGGCACCTCAGGGTATGTAAGATTTTCTTTTAAAAATGTTAATAAAGCAACATCACCACCGGGAAATTCAGGCTGTTGTTCAACTCCGGAAAAGGGTATTGGTTCCGTCTCTTCTTCCTTATCCTCAAATTGCGTCATATCAATTACCACCTTTGTGTTTTCATCGATTTCAGTGTTAATTTCAACCTCCGTTTCTTTTTTATCATCAGGTACCACGGTGAGCACTTCAACGACTTTTTCTTTTTCTGGTTTTGGTATTTCTTCTGGTGGTGGCGGTTCTTCCTGGAAGGTATTCAATATATCTTCGTCTATCAGGTTCTCCATATTGATATCCCCCAACTGATTTTTCTTAAGTTCAGGTGTTCCCCATTCAAAAGCAAGAAGCACCAGGCCCAATACAACAACGAGACCGATTTCAAGAAAAAGGACTTTTTTGTTTTCCAGTTTTGCATGTTTTGATTTTTTGTTTTTCATGGTACTCAGGTTTTAAGTTATAAAATATGTTTTAGAGATATATGATTATTTTGCTATTTGTAATAAAACGCATTCTTTAGTATAATTATTGTCTTTTGATTGGAGGATTTAAGGGGACTTCTAATAATTTTTTCGCATCAAGATTTTCAGCGTTTTTCATAGACAATGCAAATTTTTGAAGCACTATCGGGATAATACAAAAAAATTTATGCCTTGCATATTATTCATTACATTTGCATAATTTTGGCTGCACTTGGCATAGCACAAGCAAGCTTGGCTTTGCCCTCGTTTCCATAATTTTGGCTGCACTCGGTATAGCACAAGCAAGCTTGAGCTTTGCCCTCGTTTCCATAATTTTGGCTGCACTCGGCATAGCACAAGCAAGCTTGAGCTCTGCCCTCGTTTCCATAATTTTGGCTGCACTCGGCATAGCACAAGCAAGCTTGAGCTCTGCCCTCGTTTGCACAAAATTTGCACAAAATTTGGAATTTATTTGTTATTTGACATTTGTTATCCTGAAACAAGTTCGGGACAGGTATTGGTGCTTTTTAAAGACATTTTTGTTTTACGATATAAAATTCATAACTTATTAAAATACAGTAACAGGAACAGGAATTCTAAGGTTGGAGCGAGTAACATAGTTTTGAACATTAATAATCCGTCTTCATTTCATTACGCCGGACAAGTTTACGCCGGACAAGTTTTGTATTTTGATATTGTTTAGGATTTAGAAATTAGTGCTTCGGATTTATTGATATGTTAAAATAACCACTGGTGAAACCGGTGGGATATGAACCGCTATACTCCACAACCCTGAAAGGGTTGAATGATAAATATTAAAATCATCTTG
>JAYENB010000307.1:0-1554 GCA_034721855.1 Bacteroidota bacterium | reverse complement strand
TGATATCCATCCCTTCGTAAGAACCCGGTGGAATGACAGTAATCGTTTGGGAATAAGATTCTCCTTCAACTGCGGGAGGTAGTGAATCCGGTTCCACCTGGCCGGGATCAGCCGTGTCAACAACAGTTTCGTCGGGGATGCAACTCACAATCTGTGCATACGACGACGATTTATGTAAAAACAATAAGAATCCAAACGCTAATAAAATAATGACAAAGTTTTTCATAATGTTTGTTTTTTAATGTAATCTCAAAAATAATAAATTTTTTAAAACAAAACATATTTATCCGGATTATATGGAAAAAGATTTTGATACATCCAGGTTACCCCCGGAAACAATCAGCCCGACATGCTTTATGAAACAATGTTTTGTGTTCAAGAATGACCGCAAGTGGGACAGCAGCACTGGGTTCCACCACAATTTTCAATCGTTCCATAATGAGTTTCATTGATGCGGCTTTTTGCTTGTCTTATGTCAGAGTATGCTGGTGCTTCCATAATTTAGGCTTCAGGGATAATGGCTGATTCATAATGTTCTAAGCTAGGGGCATTGTTTTTATCCAACAACACCGTAATTACATCAAAACGTATCTCCTCATCCCTGTTGTGAATATCAACATAAGCATTGAGAGCTTGTAAAAGAAAAGATTTTTTTCGTTTTGTAATGGCTCGTGTCGGATCCTCCAGGCAGGTATCCTGTCGTGCTTTGACTTCAACAAACACAAGCATGCCTTTGTATTCTGTTATCAGGTCTATTTCTTTATTACCAAACTGCCAGTTCCTTTCTATGATACGATAACCAAGAGAAGCCAAATAATCAGCAGCCATGTTTTCGCCCATTTTGCCAAATTCCCTTGTATTCATTGAATAATGTTCGTATTATTTGTTGTAATCGTTCACAATTAAAAACAGTTAACATTGGTTAACAATCAATCTACGAATTTAACAAATGTTTTGATAAAATTTCAATTTTTTATAAGGAGTCTGTTTTTTCATTTGTAACTGTTATTAACGGATTGGCGGTATGAACCGTGCGGCAAAATCCACACAATGTTTTAATTCCACCACACCGTAAATTTAATGACGTTTAGGTTAATTATCAAATCTAACCGCTGCATGGTACACCTGCCTGGCGTTAGACAGGTGAACGCCTGTTGGCAATAGTTATTTTATCAGTCTATAATCAAACTTGAAGTTTCTTTTATCAATAAGTTTTACATCACTATATCTTTTGTGTCTACAGTTAAGTATTAAGTTATAGGCACTGTGAATAATGCAACTCGGCACTCTAAAAGCAACTGTCTCTACATCAATCACCCATTGTTCGCCAATTTTAGATAAAACAGTCGGGGCAGGGTAAGTCCTCCAATTTGAAGGCAACATATCAATCTCAATTGTTCTAATCGAATCGTCAGGTATATCAAGTGTGAGTCCACTCCAAAAAGTCACAAAACATAAACTTGCTTAGAATGGCGTAAAAATTCGTTTATCAAGATAATTTACAATTTTAGTTTTTTATACGATTCTAAACGCGTTAAATTAAGAATTAGAAAA
>JAYENB010000306.1:0-1559 GCA_034721855.1 Bacteroidota bacterium | reverse complement strand
GCTTAGATGAAGTTTATATCCCTTACTATAATCCCAATGCGAACAAATTTAGCCATTTCTATCCAGATTTTATTTTCTGGTTAAAGAAAGGCAATAATTACTTTATTGTTTTTGTTGATCCAAAAGGGACTGAACATTCAGGTTGGGCAGATAAACTCAATGGATACAAAAACGTTTTCGAAGGAAAGTTTAAAGAAATTAATTACAACGGATTTAGAGTGGGAGTAAAATTATTTTTTATTTCAAGAGATGCTTCAATAGTACGTCAAAGATTTCCAGAACACTCGCAATATTGGTTTAGTAATATTGGAAAGATGTTGGAAACAATAATATGATGTTTCTCTGATTAAAGAATAAAATTTTATTATAGGGGATTTTTAAATATGCCAATAAATGATTATGGTTTTTTAGGGAAAGATATTAAACAATATGAAAATAAACTAACAATGTAAAATAGGGACAGACACCTATTTTTTTAGATAATTAATATTTTACTTTTAAATTAAATAAATAGGGAAGGTGTGCCAAGTCAATAAATCGGTAACTTTTAGCGGAAAACCTATATGATCTGAGGAGCTCTTAACCAGATGGTTGAAACTTTAGATATTAATATATAGTAGAGTCCTAACGCAAGACCTCGTAAAAGGGAAAGCTAAACCACAGAAAAATAGGATGTGTCCCTATTAAATTTATTAGCTTGCTTATTATTTTGTCGTTTGTCGAAGAAAAGAAGAAAAGGGGGGTCGGAAGAAAAGAAGAAAAGGGGGGTCGGGCCCTAGCAATTTACATATTATCAATAAGATAGATCTTACAATAGGCATTTTTTTCGCCTTAAATGAGAAATTTTCGCAAAAAATATGTCTTTTAAGATAAAGACATAGATATCACTGGGGAGTTTGGATGGAGAGTCTTAAATGGCCAATTTTTTAAAGAAAATGGCATTTTAAGCAATAAAAAGAGCCCTTAAATATATTTATTTAACTGATTTTAAATAAGTTGCCAGGGCCCGACCCCATAATCGACATAATCAGATTATATACCTTTTCTTCAGGGGTAGAGGTGAAAATCGTGGTGAAAAAACTCATGAAAACAGTTTATTGTAATAACATTAACGACTATGTGCAGATTCTTTACGTACACACAGATGGCTTTATGCTTGGACTAGTAAAAAAATTTGCCGTTGCAAATGTGCGACAAATGTTGCTTTTACCGAGCCGGCAGGCAAATGTGTTGCCACCAGGGAGAGATAGACCTTCATTTCGCTCGACCTTAAGGCCTGAACGGTACTGCTTCACTTTAATACTAAAAGGCATTATAGTATAATAATTAAATAGCGAGAAAATATCTGAGTAAGTTGCAAAAATGGATTCATATCAGAGCTTATGCTTTAGGGGGGCAGTTACTTAACATAGATATTTGGGGAAAAATGACAACAAAAAGTTACAATTTGAGGTTTCACCTAGAGTCGTGCATAAACGAAGTAGTTCGCAAAACATGCCGATTTGGAGGCATAAACGAAGTAATTCGGATATAAACAAGTTAGGCGTAATGTCTGCTAG
>JAYENB010000305.1:0-7959 GCA_034721855.1 Bacteroidota bacterium | reverse complement strand
AGGAGCAACACCATCTTATGCGTGGTTTGTTAATGGTGTAAATGTTGGTGCTCCGGACAGTCCTGTATTTACAACTTCTACACTAAACGACGGAGAGAGTGTTTATTGCGAAATGACTTCATCCGAATCATGTGTTACAAACAATCCGGCAACATCAAATGCTGTAAATATGACGGTCAATGCACTTCCCACACCAACAATTACAGGAACATTATCATACTGTGCAGGAGATAGCACAACATTAGATGCAGGAGCAGGATATTTAAGTTATAGCTGGTCAAGTGGCGGTAATGCTCAAACAGAAGCAGTAACTACTGCAGATAATCCAATCACTGTGACAGTTGAAAATGCTAATGGTTGTATTGGAACAAGTCCGGTAGTGAATGTAACAGAGAATCCCCTGCCTGTTTTAAATTTGCCGGATACAGCTCTGATAGCTTGTATTGATGAGGTTTTTGAATATACACTCGATGATACAACTTATGATGAGATAATCTGGCCTTATGGTGGAACAGGCCCAACTTTCAGTCATACATATACTGAAGAAACAATGGACACCGTTATTCTGACAGTGGGGAATTTGGGTTGTTATGTAACGGATACATTGTTCGTTGATGTTCAGGATTGCGACAATCAGATTACAGAAACCAAAGATATGCATCTGAGTTTATATCCGAATCCGACTACTGGCAAACTGAATATCAATATCAGTGAATACCATGGAAAACTGATTTTACAAATAATGAGTATCGAAGGCAGGCAAATATTGGATGAAGATTTTTATTCTGATGGCAAGCTTGAATACAGTTTTGATATGGCACCATATGTTCCGGGAATCTATGTTGTTAGAGTGCTGACCGAAAACAATTTGTATTATTATAAGATCGTAAAACAATAATAATCAATTCATAACATACATATAAAAAGCCGGATAATATGCCGGCTTTTTATGTTTTCCTACATGCAAAAAATCATGTAATTTGAACATAGAGGCATGATAAACCTAGCGAAATCATTCAGAAGATAAATGTTCGTGATATTATAAGGAGTAAATATTGATAGTAATATGCAACATAAAAGAAACGGAAAACATACATGTGAGTACATTTCCCATTTCTAAATCATAACCTAACCTAAAATCTGATGTAAAAGTAAGCAGTTGATAATTTATTAACAATGACAATTGTCATTAAATGTTTAAAGACATGTTATGTCAGGTTTTGTATTTGACACTAAAGGGCAATCATGGTATTACGTATGCCGGGATTAGAGGCGTAGTGTGCCTTTTCCCTGCCTGACAATTTCAGGCTCATCATTAGTGCAATTGACTACGGTAGAGGGGACATTATTGCCGTATCCACCATCAATGATTGCGTCCACAAGCTTGTGGAAATCTTCGTAAATCAGCTCTGGATCGGTAGTGTATTCCAGTATTTTATCATCATCCTTGAGAGATGTTGTCAGTATAGGATTTCCCAATTCGCGTGCAATGCTCAATATGATATTGTTATCCGGCACACGAACACCAATCTGTTTACGTTTAGCTTTGAGCAACTTAGGTACTTTGTTGCTCGAAGGGAGGATAAAAGTGAATGGCCCCGGTAGATTTCGTTTTATCAATTTAAAAGTTGATTTATCTATGGGGGTTGTGTATTCAGTAATTTGACTGATATCATAACAAATAAATGAAAACCGTGCCTTTTTCGGATCCATATTTTTTATGCGTGCTACACGTTCTACGGCTTTGGGTTTCGTAATATCACAACCAATACCATAAACCGTATCGGTAGGATAAATAATAACACCATCGTTTTCCAATATATCTACAATCCGTCTGACATGTTTTGGATTGGTATTGTCTTCATACATTTTTACATACATAAAATTATCCGTTTAATTTGTTATAATCTGCAAGAAATTTTTCTAATCCTCTATCGGTAAGTGGATGATTCAATAATCCGAGTATGGCTTTGAGTGGGCATGTAGCCACATCTGCCCCTGCTTCAAGGCACTGTATGATGTGCATGGTATGTCTGATTGACGCTGCCAGCACTTCTGTTTCAAATCCATAATAATTGTATATCTCTACAATCTGATGAATGAGATCAATGCCATCCGTTGATGTATCATCAAGGCGTCCAATGAAAGGGGACACGTATGATGCTCCGGCCTTTGCTGCCAGTAAAGCCTGCCCGGGAGAAAATACCAGCGTACAGTTGGTACGGATATTCTCACCGGCCAAATATTTAATCGCTTTGATTCCGTCTTTAATCATCGGTATTTTTACAACGATTTGTTCGTGTAATTTAACCAGTTCTTCGGCTTCAGAAACCATGCCTTTAAAATCAGTGGCGATTACTTCCGCGCTTACATCACCATCCACAATTTCACATATATCCTGATAGTGTTTGTTGATGTTTTCTTTGCCACTAATGCCTTCTTTGGCCATCAGTGAAGGGTTTGTTGTTACCCCGTCAAGAACCCCAAGCTCTTGGGCTTCTTTGATTTGATCCAGATTAGCTGTGTCGATAAAAAATTTCATATGTCTGTATTTTTTTACAAAACTAAGAAAATAAGCGATGAAATACAACGGACAAATAATTTATTGAAATGCAAAATCATAAGCTATTTAACCGCCTGTAAATCAAGGATTTTGTTATGCAGTCAAATCATTATGAGGTTATTATTATTATTGACAAATAACCCCGCCTCCGACAACATTATCGCCCTCATACAAAACTGCAGATTGTCCTGCTGTGATTGCATGCACAGGTTTTTCTAAAACTATGTGGCAGCCGTTTTTGTTCATTGCTTTGATTTGGCCAGACACAGGAGCGGTATTGTATCTGATCTTAATATCAAATGGAGTGTTTGTTGGCGGTTGTGGGTATTTTATCCAGTTGCAATTTTTGATGTTCAATTCGTTTTGCTGCAATTCCTTGGATTCTCCCAGCACAATTGTGTTGTTTTTTGCATCAATGGAAATAACGTAAGCAGGGTATCCCAATGCTATATTTAGTCCGCGTCGTTGTCCTATCGTGTAAAACGGAAATCCCTTATGCTTCCCAAGTTTCTTCCCGTGTTTATCAACAAACCAACCTTCGCCTGGTGTTTTTTCAATGCCGGGAACTGCATCGCGTAAAAAACGCCGGTAATCATTATCTGGAATGAAACAAATTTCCTGACTTTCTTTTTTTCCTGCAATGCCTTCAAAGCCATTATCGCGAGCAATTTCCCTGACCTTAGCTTTGGTGAATTCCCCAAGCGGGAATATAGTATGACTTAACTGTTTTTGATTCAGGGTCCAAAGGAAGTAGGACTGGTCTTTTTTTAAATCAACACCACGTTTCAGGATGTAGCGTCCGTTTTCTTCTCTGATCCGGGCATAATGTCCTGTGGCGTATTTGGTGTGTCCCATTTTTTCCATCTCATCAAGCAATATCCCCCATTTGATGTGGGTGTTACAGACAACGCAAGGGTTGGGTGTTCTCCCCTGTTTGTATTCGCTGATAAAATTTTGAATGACATAATGATCAAACTCATCACGTATGTCAATGATGTTGTGTGGGAAATTTAGTTTTTTTGCTAATTCCCGTGCTTCCAAAAGCGTTTCGGCATTACAGCATCCCTGATCTTTGACGTCGCAGGAACTGAGATGATAATTCTCCCACATTTTAAAGCTTATGCCCTCAATAGTGTAGCCTGCCTGCTGTAGAATCATGGCTGATACCGAGCTATCGGTTCCACCGCTCATTGCAAGCAATATTTTTTTCATAATGTTCAGCGATTCTGTTGTTTGAGGAAGTATTCAAGCGGGTTTGCTTTGTAATCTTCGGGGTCCTCAAGTTTATCCTGGTTTTCTTTTGCCCACTTCGAATATTCTTCAAATGCCTTTTCAATGCTGTCACGGTCTGTTCGTTTATTTTTAATGTATAATACAGTTTCCATTTCTCCGTCGTCATTGCGGATTTTCCATTTCCTTTCCCGTAGGCCGTTTTTGTAAATTCCCTTTTCATACACAACACCATTGGGTTCGTAATAAACAAACTCGCCATGTCTTAAACCGTTACTGTAAAAGCCTTTTTCACGCACCTGCCCTGAATCAAAATAAAATGTATATTCTCCGTCTTTGACACCATCTTTATATTCAACCCCCATGAGTATCTGACCATTCTCGTAATAATCTATTTGATTGCCGTCTTTAGTGCCATCCGAATAAAAAACTTCACTTTCTTTATTCCCTGTTTCAAAATAATATATCCATTTTCCGTTTTTTTCCCTGTTTTTGTTAAATTGGCCTTTGGCTGCAATGTTGCCATTATCCCAGTACATTTTTGTTTTAGAACTTCCATCATCGTTAAATATTTGTCTGGCCTTCAATTCTCCGTTGCGATGATAATGATAAAACGTATCAACAGGCTGATCGTTTATAAAAAATCCTTTGTATCTGACTTGATCATTGTCATAATATTTAATCCATTTTCCCTGTTTATTGCCGTTAATGTCGGTAAAATTTATTACAGAATCTTTTCCTGTGGTCTGAGCTAAAACCATGATAGGAAAAAGCAATACAAAGAGAAACAGGTTAAATTTTTTGATTCCGGTCATGTGTTATTGTTTTGTTTGTAATGTAAACTTATAATTTTATTTTTTATTTCATCTACAAATGTAATACCGAAAATTATAAAAAAATGCATGAGTTACTGATTTTTTACCCAGTTAACAAGCCCTTTGTTGTCAATGATTTCTTTCAGTTTGTCCGGCAAGGGGGCAAAATCAAAGGATTTTGAACCAACATTGATTTTCCCGTTTTCAACATCAACATTAACTTTGTCACCAGGTTGGTAAGCATCCACAGCTTCTGGATGTACTATCAGGAGTAATCCCTGGTTAACAGAACTGCGGTAGAAAATTCGGTTTACGGACTTAACAATAACAGCTTCTACACCTGCATGAGCCAATCCTACAGCCGGATGTTCGCGTGAAGAGCCACAGCCAAAATTATGCCCTGCCATTATCACATCGCCGGCTTTGACGTTTTTTGCAAAGTTCGGATCAAAATCTACGAAAAGGTGAGGAGCGATGGCTTCTGCATCACTGCTAAGGATGTTATATGTCAGATTCCCGGCAAACATCTGGTCTGTGTTTAAATTGTCAATGTCTGTATAATTCCACACGTTTTCCAGCTTCCGGTTTTCGCTTTCAGGGATATCCACCATGGACGATTGTTCTTGATGATGTGGCCAGGTTTCTTTTCCGGGATGGGGGCGGGGGTCTGTGATTTTTCCTTCAATCGCTGATTTTGCCACGGCTGCTGGTGATGCAAGGTAAATCTCAGCGTTTTTATTGCCCATGCGTCCTTTGAAATTGCGGTTAGCAGTGGATAAAACTGTGTAACCATCAGCAGGGATACCTTGTCCTGTACCAAGACATGGACCGCAGGAAGGAGCCAGAATATTAGCTCCCGCTTCCATCAGTGTTCTCAATACGCCAGATTCCATGGCCTGCATGTAAATTTCTTTGCTAGCCGGAAGAATGAGCAACTGAAAACCGTTTTTGACTTTGTTTCCCTTCAATACTTCAGCAGCGATTTCGAGGTCTTCATAGCGGCCGTTTGTGCAGGTTCCAATTAATCCTTGTTGTATTTCCATACCAGCTACTTCAGTCAGGGCTTTGACATTGTCAACATGATGAGGGGCTGCAACCAGCGGATACAATTCCGATAAGTCAATGTCTATTTCCTGAATGTAGTTTGCATCCTCATCCGCCCAAATGCCATCAACATTTTCCTTTCCGTAATATGCTGCAAGCATTTTGTCTGGTGGAAAGACGGCATTTTTTGCGCCCATTTCAGATGCCAGGTTGGCAAGGGTCATGCGTTGGGGCATGGTAAGTGTTTTTACACCTTCACCATGGTATTCAATGCTGTTGTAATTGGCTCCGGCGGAACCTATCATACCTATGATATACAATGACAGGTCTTTGGCATAAACGCCTTCAGGTAATTTGCCATGCAAGGTAATTTTTATGCTTTCAGGTACACGGAACCATGTTTCCCCTTTTTTCCAGATGCCTGCAGATTCAGTACGGTCAATACCTACCGATAAAGCATTAAATGCACCTGCCGTACATGTGTGGCTATCACTTCCCACGATGGTCATCCCAGGTTTGGCATGGTAGGCCATGATTTGATGACAAATGCCATTGCCCACATCGTAAAACTTTTCAATGTTTTGATCTTTGGCAAAGTCACGGATGGTCTGATATTGTGTGGCCAGGGCCGCATTGGTTGGCGGAGCATTGTGGTCCAGCACAATAAGTGATTGATCTGGGTTGGCCAGTTTTTTGCCACCCATTTTTTCAAATGTTTTCTTTATGCTTGCGGTGTTATCATGCGTTAGCACAATATCCGGCTTTCTGAAAACGATGCTTCCTGTTTTAGCATCCAGTATTTTTTCTACAAATGTTTGTCCCATAATTATTTAGGTTTGAGGTTCAAGGTTTGAGGTTTGAGGTTGTTTGCAATAATTTTTTCTACAATAGTTATAAGCTACATATTTTTGTTAGAATACAAATTTATAAATACTGTGAGAATAAACACAAAATTATTGAACTGTTTGGGGATATTTTTAAGCGCAAAGCGGATTTTTTACCAGCACGATAAAACACCTGTCAGGTCTTCCATTATACGTCGTTTTTACAGCATAATCATGCTGCGACATTGGTGTCAATGGGTGACCTGACAGGTGTTTTGTCCGTTCGCGTGAGGGTGGCGCCGGAAAGCCTGCTGAAGCAATGGCTGTTGTGCCTGAGCTGCCACAAAGTGACCAACGGAAACTCTTGTGGCAGCGTATCAGGCACAAGCCGGTGCGAAGCAGCTTGGAGGCAAAGACCGACCCTTGATTTTTTGCTTCTCGCTAAGCGAATTACTCGCTAAGCGAGAAGCAAAACAATTAAGGGGCACGCCCAAATAAATAAACATCCCTTATTCTTTAATGTGTAAGCCGCATTCCTTGGCTTCATTGTGTTCCCACCACCAACGGCCTGCACGGAAATCATCGCCTGGTTGAACAGCACGTGTGCACGGAGCACAGCCAATGCTTACAAACCCTTTGTCATACAGCGTGTTGTAAGGAACATTATTGTCTTTGATGTATTTTTCTACGTCATCAAGTGTCCATTTATACAATGGACTCATTTTGTACAGATTATTAGTCTCGTCCCATTCGATTTCCTGCATGTGACGGCGCTCTTCTGACTGTTCACGCCTGATGCCGGTAATCCAGCATTTATGCCCCTTTAAAGCACGTTTTAATGGTTCCACTTTGCGGATATTGCAACACTCTTTACGGTTTTCCACTGATTCGTAAAAACTAAATGGTCCTTTTGTAGTCATAAGCTTTTCGACAGCTTTTGTGTCAGGGTAATATACATCAATGTTTTTCCCGTAACGTTCACGCGTACGACTGAATACTTTGTAGGTTTCTTCAAACATCCGGCCTGTATCCAAAGTAATCACTTTTACAGGAAAATTATGTTTAAAAATAATATCCGTAATGACCTGGTCTTCCATGCCAAAACTGGTGGTAAACACAACTTTTTCCGGAAACATGTTGCACATATCTACAATGCGGTCTTCAATGGCTTTGTTGTTAAGTTGATTGTTAATATCTGTAATGTTCATGTTTGACACGTTTTTTTATGTTGTGTTCAGAGGGTGAATATATAAACTTAATAATAAGTAAAAATACTTAATTAGTGTCTGTCCATAATGTCCGATTTACTCACAATATTTTTTATTTAAGCGGTGTTCGTGATATCGCTTCGCTAAATTCTTCGTTACGCTCGTATTTAAAACAGTCATTTACGAAAGTAAACTCCTTGGTTTTAAATACTTCGCAAGCCTTGAACTCGAACATTATGAATTAGACACTTACTTTATAGACAAACTCTAATTAT
>JAYENB010000304.1:4463-7984 GCA_034721855.1 Bacteroidota bacterium | reverse complement strand
TAACATTTTACACATTGGGATTTGGGTATTGATTAGGTCAATTAGGTCAATTAGGTCAATTAGAAATTATAAAAATGTATAAACTAAGAAATTGATGTTAAATAAATATACTGTGAATGGTTACGATAACAGGTTGCAGGTTCAAGGTTCGAGGTTAACACTTCCAACCTCAAACCTCGAACTTCCAACCTCAAACCTCAAACAAAATACACCCAAACTATGAACTACACAAAACTAGCATGGAGGAACATCTGGCGGAACCGCCGCAGGACACTTATTACCATTTCATCGGTTTTCTTTGCCTTGCTTTTGGCGATTCTCATGCGCGGCCTGCAAGTGGGCACCTACGACCATATGATAAAAAATTCCGTTGAGCAATACACCGGTTATGTACAGGTTCATCAGAAAGGCTATCAGGATGACGAGGTGCTGAATAACGCTTTTATGCCAAATGACAGCCTGAAAGAAGCTGTACTCACACATAAAAATGTCAAAGCTTTACTGCCGAGGCTCCGTACGTACTCGCTGGCATCTGCAGAAAAACAAACCAAAGGTGCACTTATCATTGGACTCGATGCAGACAAAGATGACAAACTGACAAAGGTTAAGAATAAGTTGGTAAAAGGGCGCATGCCGGAAACAGGTGAAAAGAGTGTTGTGTTGGCCGAGGAGCTGGCAAATTACTTGCAACTCGGCATCGGCGATACGGCTGTCTTTATTGGACAAGGGTATCATGGTATCAGTGCTGCAGGCCTGTACCCGGTGGTGGGAATCGTTTCCTACCCTGTTCCCCAACTGAACAACTCACTTGCCTATATGGACATCCAAACGACACAGCAATATCTTAGTATCGGAAACGGACTTACAGCCTGGATTGTAATACTGGAAGACCAGGATAAGTACAAGGAAACAACCAAAGAACTCAGAAACATCATTCCGGATGACTATGAAGTGATGCACTGGGAAACCATGCAGCCAGGTGTTAAGCAGGGCATTGAGGCCGATAACAAAAGCGGTTTGATTATCCTGATGATACTATACATTGTCATTGCTTTTGGCATTTTCGGTACGGTGCTGATGATGATAGCAGAACGCCGCAAAGAATTTTCCATCATGGTGGCTGTTGGCATGCAGAAAATTAGGCTGGCAAAGCTGGTTACCACCGAGACATTGATGATAGTGATACTCGGTATTATAAGCGCAGTTGTTGCCAGCAATCCCATTATCTGGTACTTGCATCTTCATCCTTTAACTTTTAGCGGAGAAATGGCTCATATTTTTGCCGAATACGGTATGGAGCCCATCATGCCGGTAGCTTTTGAACCAGGTTACTTCCTGGGACAGACTGGGGTGGTTCTTATTCTGACGCTGATTGCCGTTGCCTGGCCGCTGCTGTCAATATTTAAACTCAATGTCACTAAATCCATTAGATAACTAAAAAACGAAAACTATGGAACTGATAAAAATAGCATGGAGAAACATCTGGCGTAACAAAACCAGGAGCATGGTGGTCATCCTTTCAGTTACCTTTGGCATGCTGGGAGGCGGATTTTCCACTGCCGTCATGCTGGGAGGCATTGACAGACGGGTGGACAAAGCCATCAACAATGAATCCGCACATTTCCAGGTTCATCAGGATGATTACCTGGAAAACCCCGAACCCGGTCTTTTCATGAGCAATGTACAGCCACTGATTGATAACATAAGCCAAAAAGGTTTTGTTTCCGGGGTAAGCAACCGGCTGCTTGTCAATGCCATGATGCAGAGTCCGCACAACACAAGCGGTGCTACCGTAAATGGCATCACCCCGGCCCAGGAAAAACAGGTGAGCACCTTGCATAAAAACCTTGTTGAGGGAACCTATTTTGATGCAGATAAAAAAAATCAGGTTGTCATTAGCAAATCCACGGCCGAAAAGCTCAAGTTGAATGTGCGCTCAAAAATGGTACTCACTTTTCAGGACAAAGAGGGGAACCTCACCGGAGGAGCCTTCCGCGTGGCCGGCATTTTTAAAACCAGCAACAAAGCTTTTGATGAGATGAATGTGTTTGTGTTGCGCCAAGACCTGGAATCCCTCACCGGTTTTTCAGAAAACACATCCCACGAAATTGCCGTGCTGTTTAAGGACAACGATGATTTGAAAGAACGCACTGCAGAACTGGTAAAAATCACACCGGAAAAGCTGGATGCAAGAAACTGGAAAGAACTCAATCCCGCACTGGGCATGATGAGCATGATGACGGAAAAATACCTCTCCTACCTCGTGGCCATCATACTGTTTGCCCTGGCCTTTGGCATCATCAACACCATGCTGATGGCTATACTGGAGCGGAAAAAAGAGTTGGCCATGCTCAAGGCCATTGGCATGAACGAAGGCAAAATCCGCATCATGATTGTCTGGGAAACGTTATTTTTAACAGCTATTGGTTCTGTTGCAGGCCTGCTGTTCAACCAAGCGCTGGTTGTATGGCTCAGCAAAACAGGGATTAACCTGGCTGCCTTTTCCGAGGGAATGGAGTCCTTTGGTTTTTCATCTGTAATTTATCCATCCATCAACGGGGTTTTTTACCTTCAGATAGTGGCATTGGTAGTAATTACAGCCCTTATTGCCTCCATTTTTCCAATCATGCGAGCAAGTAAAATGAAACCCGCTGAAATCCTCAGCAGCAATTATTAATGTTGAATGTATAAAACCCATATATCATGAAAATCATTGAGACCAAAAACCTGCATAAAACATACAACAGCACCCAGGTGCCTGTCCATGCTGTTAACGGCATCGATTTAAACATTGAACAAGGCGAATTTACTGCCATTGTTGGTCCGTCAGGTTCAGGAAAAACCACTTTGCTAAACCTTATTGGCGGGCTTGACGACCCCACCGAAGGGGACGTATTTGTTAACGATGTGAACATCGGGGAACTCTCCAATAAGGAAGTGATAGATTTTCGGCTGAATAACATCGGCTTTGTTTTTCAGGCGTACAACCTGATTCCCGTGCTGACAGCCCGTGAAAATGTGGAATTCATCATGCAGATGCAAAAACGCAACAAAAAGGAACGGGAAGCTCGCGCCATTGAGATGCTGGAATCTGTCGGGCTTGGCGACCGGGTAAACAGCCGGCCTGCAAAGCTTTCAGGCGGACAGCAGCAGCGGGTAGCTGTGGCGAGAGCGCTGGCATCCAAACCAAAATTTATTCTGGCGGATGAACCAACAGCCAACCTGGATTCAAAATCCACAGAAAACCTGCTGAACATTATGCACGAACTGAACAAAAAAGAAAACATCACTTTTATATTTTCCACCCACGACCAGCGTGTGGTTAAGCAGGCGCGGAGGATTATTACCATTGAGGATGGGAAGATTAAGGAGGATAAAGAGTAATGAATGAATCCTATGTGAAATTCTATGTGTCCTATCTTTCTATGTGGTTCAAATCATTATAGTAATTGCACGGACTTCTGAACCACATAGGAAACATAGGACATAGAAGGCACATAGATCACAAAACTTGTCCGGCG
>JAYENB010000304.1:0-4363 GCA_034721855.1 Bacteroidota bacterium | reverse complement strand
CTATGTGAAATTCTATGTGTCCTATCTTTCTATGTGGTTCAAATCATTATAGTAATTGCACGGACTTCTGAACCACATAGGAAACATAGGACATAGAAGGCACATAGATCACAAAACTTGTCCGGCGAAGTGGAACAGAGAAGGAACAAAGACGGAAGGCGAAGACTGATAAATGCACTGATGCTTTTGAATTCCAGGTTTCAGATAATTTGAAGTTTGAGGTTTGAGGTTTGAGGTTGAAGGGTGAGTGTAAATATGAAGTGGTTTTGTGCTTGTAAAAAAAATTTAAAATAGAAATTGATTTATACCGTTGGATGTCTATCCTACGGGATTTAAGAACAAGGATTAACGATTTTTGATTTAAGAAGTTAAAAACACAGATGAATGAGTTTGAATTAAAAGAACGTTTAATAAATTTTGCTGGTGAAACCACCAACGATTTTTTACTTGCGAAACGTTTTGCAGCCCGGCGGAGGCGGTTAGCTTGACGTCCCGAGAGGCTTTGTATTTTGCATCACCTGGCAGAGCGAGCGGAGTAAGCTCCTGACGGGGATTGCAAATACAGCCGCTCGGGATGGCAACTAAAAGCCGGAGACGGTTAAGCTGCCCAAATTAAAACTTCTATTGTACTCGACATAATTAATATATTAAGTTCTATTTCGACTGTACTCGATATTTTATTAACTTTGTAAAAAAAGATAATGATAAAACGCGACAAATATCTAAAACGAATTATCCCATTTATTGACAAGCCTCTTATTAAAGTTATTACCGGAATAAGACGTTGTGGTAAAAGTACTTTACTAAAACAGATTTCAAACGAAATACTTGACAATGGGGTTTCGGAACATCAAATTATCAATATAAATAAAGAGTTGATTAAATTTGATTTTATTAAGGATTATCTTGATTTACACAGCTTCGTAAGTAGAAAAGCTAAAAATAACAAGCTTAAATACTACTTGTTTATTGATGAAGTTCAGGAAATTCAGACCTGGGAAAAAGCCATCAACTCATTTCTTGCAGAAGAAAAATATGATATCTATATCAGTGGTTCAAATGCTGATTTATTATCTTCTGACCTTGCAACACTAATTTCCGGTCGGCATATAGAATTTCCCGTTTACACATTTACTTATGATGAATTTTGTAGAATTTATGCTAATAGGGCCGAAGTTGATAGTAACACGGATGTTTTTTCAGAATTTATAAAATATGGCGGTTTCCCGGGTTTACATCATATTGAATGGGAAGAGGATATCCTCCGACAATACCTTGAATCAATCTACAGCACAATTGTTTTAAAAGATGTAATAAAGCGGAATAATATTAAAAGTGTTTATATGTTAAGAAATATCTTAAATTTCATTGCATCTAATTGTGGTAACATAAGCTCAGCAAAAAAAATA
The DNA here is from genome assembly GCA_034721855.1 of Bacteroidota bacterium. GTDB lineage: Bacteria > Bacteroidota > Bacteroidia > Bacteroidales > ML635J-15 > JAQIBY01. Next base: position 2,954 of record JAYENB010000304.1, on the reverse strand, counting down.
AGTGACTTTACAAAATCACAGGGACAAAACATTACTACAGATACAGTTTTAAACTATATAGAATACACAATGAATGCTTTATTGGTTCACAAAACAAAACGTTTTGACATTATTGGTAAAAGATTGCTGGAAACTTATGAAAAATATTATCTCGCTGATACCGGATTATCTTTTACAATGATTGGAAACTCACCTAATATGATTTCAGGGAAACTTGAAAATATCGTTAATCTCGAATTATTATCACGTGGTTATAAAGTAAATATCGGTAAAATCAGGAATAAAGAAATTGATTTTATCGCATTAAAAAACAAAGAAAAAATCTATATCCAGGTTTGTTCAACACTTTTGGGAGAAGATACTTATAAAAGGGAATACGGTGCATTTTCGGGAGTGAATGACCACTACCCAAAGTATGTGGTTTCTCTTGATTCCGGCAATTTTTCAAAAAATGAGGATGGCATTATATGGATGAACATTAAAGATTTTTTATTAAAACAAAATTTAACATAATTAAACCTTCGACTACACTCGAAGTATATTAAGTTGTAATTTTTATTTCGATTAGACTCGATATGTTTTATATTTTAATTGATTTTTCAACCATAATCGATAAATATGATGAAGATTAAATTGAAACTTACAATGTTTCTATTGTTGGTATCAGTTTTTCCCGGCACAGCTCAGAAAAAATTCAGCATTGACGGGTATGTGAAATTCATGCAGACAGCCACTTTTCAGGACATTGACAGCCTGTGGTTTACCGACAACCTGATTCACAATCGCTTTGATGTTGCCTGGTACCCAACAGACTGGCTGAACGCGCATGTTTCCGTTCGCAACCGCATGTTTTACGGTGAGATGGTGACCTTCAGCCAGCCACCGTTCAATGCGCTGTTGGGGGGTGCTGCCTGGGATTACATAGGGGAAACTGACAAAGACCGCGGATTTGTTGATATGTCGTGGAATTTTCTGGAAAGCGATTCGTACTTTTTCAATACCAATATTGACCGTGCATACATCACCATCCAGCAGGGAAAATGGGACATCACTGCCGGCCGTCACCGCATCAACTGGGGTCAGACCATGGTGTGGAATCCCAACGATTTGTTCAATGCGTATTCCTATTTTGATTTTGACTATGAAGAAAAACCCGGCAGTGACGCTGTGAGAGCTCAGTATTACATTGACTACGCCTCCCGCATTGAAGTGGCTGCAGCCGTTAACCGGGATACTAACTACACCGCCGCAGCCCTGTACCAGTTCAACAAATTTCGTTACGACATTCAGGTGCTGGCCGGATTGTATCAGAGCGATGATGTGGTTGCCGGGCTTGGCTGGTCGGGGAACCTCTGGAATGCAGGTTTCCGTGGTGAGGTATCATATTTCCGGCCAACGGAGCATTTTACTGACAGCAGCGGTGTTCTAACCGCAAGTGTGGGCGCTGATTACAGTTTCCCAAACAGCTTGTTTGTTCAGGCAGAAGTGCTATTCAATTCGGCTGCTGACAAAGACTATGATTTTAACCTGGCGCAGTATTACAATCAAAACATCAATGCCAAAAACCTGTCGCTCACCCGCTGGACAGGTTTTGCATCGGTACGTTACCCTGTAACGCCATTGATTAATCTTGGGTTTTCTGCTATGTATAGCCCGCAGGACAACTTTACGTATCTGGGGCCTTCGGCTACCTTCTCACTTTCTCAGGATTTCACGGTTGATCTGAATATCCAAAGCTTTTTCAGCGATAACCCGGATGATGAAGGCGGAAAAGGGACGTATGCGTTTTTGAGGGGGAAATGGAGTTTTTGAGGGGTTGAAGGTTTGAGGTTCGAGGTTTGATGTTCGAGGTTGAAGGCTTGAGGTTTGAGCTTGGAAAGTTTGATGTTCGATAATTTGGGCGCCTCCCGAAAGTTCATTTCTGTTTCGCTGAAAAGCGCTCCACAGAAAAGACTTCCGGGGCGGTCTTCGGCTTTTAGTTGTGTGCAGCTCTCCGGTTGCTGTAGCTGCCTGCAGGGGCTTACTCCGGTCGCCCTGCTTTCAGCACAGCAACATTCGGATCGCTGCACACAAGCTAACCGCCTCCGCCCTGGCGCAGCGTCTCCAATTAAAAACATTTATTCTTATTTTACAAAATCATATATTTTTTTGGCGGTATTATTACCAATTCCTTTAACTTTTATTAAAGATTTTTCGTCTGCTTCAACTATTTTTTGTATGCTTCCAAAATGGTTTAATAACCGTAATGCCATTACTGAACCGACTTTAGGTAATCCTTGTAAAAATTTAAGTTTTTGATTTTTAATTGTCTTAGGTTTATAACCACTTTTCCTTAAAAAATCATTTTGCTTGAGCGTTTGCTTGCTTAATATAAATAGTGTCGCAGCACTGTCCTCCGTATTTTTCGAATGTATTACTGGTATTTGCCAAGAGGATATAACAGATATTAAAGCTCCTTTAACTGCACGTCTGTCTATCTGGTGTGAGGTTTGATACGGGTTTCCTTCCAGTAAAATATAAGGACGAAGGCCGGTTTTGTTCAATTTTGCACATTGATTAAATAGCCGTCCTGATATAATTGATTGTATAAAATCTACTGCAGATTTTCGCTCTATAATTAAATTATTGTTAAGTCTATAATCACCGGTTTTTAATTGGGCAAATGATACATTCATGCCTTTTTGACTGAGTAAATCCGGTATTCCGGAAGTTTTTTCCCGGTGGTCAGAGATAATTCCCGGAGCTATTGATGAGTCCATAATAAAAAATATTGGCTCTATTCTAATAAATGTTTGATAAATAATAATTATTTGGTTCTATTGAATTAGTTGGCAGTTGGCAACCACCAACTAATTCGCGCTCGCTCGAATTTGCAATCCGAGTGTAAAACGTAAAATTAACGCAAAGATAGTTAATTTTCTCAAATCCACTGATATTTAGATAATTTGTAAGCA
>JAYENB010000303.1:0-8043 GCA_034721855.1 Bacteroidota bacterium | reverse complement strand
TCTTCTAAAATTGAAACATCAACTGCAAGATTTGTATTAACTGTCATATTTACAGCATTTGATGTTGCAGGATTGTTTGTAGCACATGTTTCGGATGATGTAAGAACGACTTTAACTACATCTCCATTACTTAATGTATTTGTGGTAAATGTAGCAGTATCAGGTGCGCCTACAGACGTTCCGTTTACTAGCCAATCGTATGAAGGACTTGCGCCTTCGTTTGTTGGAGTAGCGGTGAAGGTTACATTTTCACCGGCACAAACCGGATTATTATCAGCTGATATAGCAACACTAACAGGTAAATTAGGATTCACAGTCATAATAATTGGAGTAGATGTAGCTGGATTGCCTGTTGCACAGGTCTCTGATGATGTCATAACGCAGGTTACGGCATCTCCATCATTTAATGTGCTGCTTAAATATGTCGGACTATCTGCGCCAACAACTACACCATTAATTTTCCATTGATAGCTTGGTGTAGCACCACCATTATAAGGAGTTGCAGTGAATGTTACATCTGTTCCTGCACAAATTGGATTTGCTGATTCAGAAACACTTACACTAACAGGTAAATTCGCATTTACAGTAATATAATTTGTCATTGTAGTATCATCGCTACCTGTTGCATTTGTAGCCATTAATGTGACAGAATATGTTCCTGCAGTATTATAAACAATAGATGGATTTTCAGCTGTTGAAGTATTTGGTGTTCCACCGGTGAATGTCCAATCCCAATTGGTAGGAACATTAGTTGAAAGGTCTGTAAAGTTGACAGTTGCACCTTCGCATACAGTTGTCTGATCAGCAGTAAAATCTGCAACCGGAGGTATGGACGAAAACTCACCAATGACATAAATATCATCAATATAACTGCTTCTATTAGCAAGTAAATTTCCACCTATTCCAGTATTTGATGTCATTATCCAACGTAAATAAACACTGGCTTGTTTTTCACAAACAGCGGGCAATTCAATACTATTAAGCACACCAGTTGTCCAATCTTCGGCAACAGTTACCGTTGCTCCCGCAAGGTCTGTCCAATTTGCATTATCTAAGCTATATTGAACTTTAAAATCTTGTGGAGAAAAATTATCACCAGATTGTTTTGAAGAAAGTTTCAAATTCACATAGCTGGTTGTTTCGAATTCAACCACCCATGCTTTGGTACCTGCTCCGGTACTCCAACCACTAGCTTCAGCTGCCTGAGAGGTAGCTCCGGCAGCAGCGTAAGTTGGAGCATCAACTCCACCTACCACAGTGATAGATTTTGTTCCATCATTGGCTGTGATACCACCATCAGAAAGTGCATCATCAGGATTTCCTGGAAAATCCCACCAAACAATTGGTTGCAGTACGCTAATATAATTTGCTTTATAAGAAGGATTACTTCCTTGAGCATTAGAAGATGTTAAGCTTACATCATAAATTCCTGATGTATTATATGTAACCGATGGATTCTGGGCTGTGCTTGTTCCCGGAGTACCTCCATCGAAGGTCCAGTCCCAACCAGTTGCACCACATGTACTCATGTCAGTAAAGTTGACAGTTCCACCAGTCATAATGGTGGTATTGTCTGCAGAAAATTCCGGCAATGGGGCACCTTCAGAACAAACAACGGGGTAAATAGCCATATTAAAAGAGCCTCCCCAGCCGGCTTCTGACATAGAATACCAATCATTGTCACTCCACTGTTCCCAGCCATCATCTGTACCGGCATCCTGTGCGCCTGTTCTTAAACCGATTGCATCATCTAAAGTTGAAGGAGAAGGGATTTCAAATCCGAGGAAGAAATCACCAGTAATTGCAACCAAAGGATCAAACAACACATAAGTTAAGTCTCCATTTGCAACATCATTTGCAATTGTGGTAATAGGCACAGTTGTACTGGCAATTACAGTTCCCGGTGAATAAGTATATGTTCCACCGACACTAGCGCCACCATCTGCGGCCCAAACTTTAAAAGTTACATTAGTACCGGCATTAGTTACATCAACTGCTCCAAAAGAAAAATATGCCCCTTCAAGATTATTAGCCGTACCATAATCATTAAAGAATTCTGCTTTTGCCACGTCTCCATAATTATTTGTTCCTGCAAGGTATTCACCAGCAGCAACAGTGTATAGCACTTCACCACCTACCACATGGCCGAGTTGGCTACAAGAGCAAGTATTAGGGTCCACAACAGTGATGTAACCGTTAATGGTCTTGGTATCTGTTCCGTTACCATTGGTAACTGTAAGACTTACAGCATATACCCCCGGTGTATCGTATGTAATCACCGGATTTTGATTTGTAGAGGTGTTGGGTGTTCCACCAGCAAAAGTCCAAGACCATGATGTGGGAGTTCCACCAAAACTTAAATCAGTAAATGCAACAGTATTACCGGCATTCACCATTTGTGGCACGCCTTCAAACGAAGCAACCGGTGGCAAACTCACATCATAACAAAGATTAGGGAGTACCAGATTCTGAAGAGACATTCCCCAAGCAGAGTATGTTTCCCAAGTTGTACCATACAAACTGTAACCAGTATTAGCATCTGAATCAGCATCATCATTTGTAACCAAAGCGATGGTATCATCTGATGCCTGTGTCTGCGGAATGGTAAAACCTACATAAAAGGCATTATCAGGATAAGAAACGGACTCAGGAAATACAACATCATAATACCCATCCGTATTGTAAGCAGTTTCAATGGTGCTTAAGGGAACTGATGTAGATGCCAGTACCTGATCCGGCTGACCTGCATTATCACTATATACTTTAAAAATGATATCGGGATTTGTACCACTGGTTACCTGTGCAAAATAAAATCGGGCTTCAGTAATTGAGTTGTAAGGATATGCATCAGGGAAATACTCAGCCACTTCAAGGCAGTCATACTCATTTGATCCGGCAACATAGCCATCAGCACTGGTATAAATGGTAGGGTTGCAACACCATTGTGAAAAGGTTTCACAAGTTGTAACAGAAGGGTCAATGACATTAATCATTTCAATATATGTATCTGAACTTGTACCATTACTATTCGTAGCATCTAAAGTTACATCATATTTACCAACTGTATTATAAATAATGTTTGTTGGGTTTTGATTAGAACTTGTGTTTGGTGTACCACCATTAAATGCCCATGACCAGCCTGTAATCGGGCCACTGGGTGAGAGTGAAAGGTCAGTATAATTTACAGCGTCCCCTTCCAGGAGATTGGTTCTGTCGGCAGTAAAATTAATGGTAGGAGGCGCAGTAGCAAAAGGATCATAGCCAGGAAGTGTTGTTTCAGTATTTCCCGGGTCAAGCCAAGGTTGCAGTTGATCTGCATTAGTCGTTCCGTTTTCTGTCCAGTGGTATGAAAACCGGCCATATATATCGTGGCTTGTCTGATTCGTACATGATGATGATCCACCTGTCAGTGTTCCAATGAGCAATCCATTATCTCTAAAGAGTGGAGAGCCTGAGGAACCTCCTTCGGTTACACCCCAGCCATTTACATTTTCATACCATCCTATATCCCATTCAGAATCAGCAGCGGAAATACTTCCACTAATGTTAACGTTTCCAGTAACTGAAATGGCATCATAAGTAGATATTTTCTTGATATCTCCGGAAGGATGGTGAATCCCAGCACCAGTAGCCGAAGCTGTACCAGAGTTATCCCATCCGTTATAATAAGGAGCAAATGTTCCATCCGGTGTAGATTCAAGTTGCACAAGGAAAAAATCTGAACCTCCGTTAATATCGCCTTCTGCTTTACGTGTACAACCAACAATATCATCAGTAACAGGTTCACTTCCGGGATCTGTACAATCGGCAGACTCATAATTAAAATGAAATTCCCAACTCAGCAATTCTGTATCGGTAGCATCAGCAGCACCACAGTGAAAAGCTGTCAGGAAATAAGGTGTTTCATCGTATGCTGTATTGTTCACGAGTGAACCAGTACAAAGGTACCATGAACCACCTGCCAAAAAGGTAATCTGAGCTACACCACGCTTTTCATCCTGCCAATCATCACCTACAGGAGTGCAGTTGATGTTAACCTGACAAGCATCAGAAGCGCCAACGGTTTTTGTGCTACTTTCATCACCGTATGTTTCTGTCAGGCGAGCCAGTTGTTTGCTCATATTGTAGAAATATCCGGCGTTTTCAATATGAAAACTGGATGTTCCAACGGTTTTAGCAGGTTCGAAATACTCAATAAAAACGGTTTCACCCTGAATTTTGGTGCTTGTAAAACGACCATGCTCTTTATTATTATTGTATGTAAACGCACCCAACACCTGTTTTTTATTCTCATTGTACATGAACATTTTCGTTCCTGGAGCAAGGTGAAAATCATCAAAAATAAAATTCATAGCAATAGCTCCTTCTGAAGTGATTTTCAATATCCACACACGGGATCCGTCCGGACGTGTTGTCCAGCTTCCAGCAGTATTGAGACCGGCATCCACAGATACATTTGTACCAACGCGCGGTGGCAGACCATTTTTACCCCTGTTCTTATCTTCCAGCAGGAGTGCGTCCACATTGGGTGGATAAATTGAAATGTCATCAATGTTGTAATTCCCAACAGCATTGATGCTTTTTCCTTCTTCAAAACTGGGAGGTATTCCCCCTTCACTTTGTTGTGCATTCAATGGTATGGCATACAGCATCAACATCATTAGCACGATTGTCCAAACTTGTTTGATACAGGTAAAATTTTTCATAGTAAAAACGTTTTTATGTTACACTTCATTTATTTTCAATATCTATTCATTTTCTTACAATTGTTTAGATGCAAGAAACAACAAAACAGATGCATATTTAAAGCAAAATTAATCAGTTTTTTTTTGACACTATATTATATGGGTTCTAAAAATTCATTTTTTAAAATTTGACTTAGAGAAAAATGCAGAACCCATTTAATCATTTTTCTATAATTTTATTGTTAAGTTAAAGATACAAAAAATATTTATAATTTACAAATAAAAATATATATTTTTATCAAATTTTTTCTATTCATCTGTCTGTCTGTCTGTCTGTCTGTAATTTAGCTTTGCAAAATATTTAATCGAACGACTTGTTTGTAGCGGAAAAGAATGTAGGTTAAATTCAAAATAAATCATAAATAATCATAACAATCAGCGTCATCTGCGTTCTTATTAAAAAAAATAAATTTATTGTAGAAAAAACTTTTCTAAAACATACTGTTTATTGCATCTATTTTTTTCATCTTTGTTAATGGAAAACAATTAATAATTTTAAAACACATAACGATATGATTGACATTAAGAAAACACTGAAAAATCTTGGCATTAAAGACATCAACAGCGGTGTAACAACAGGAACTCACTTCCTTGAAGGGAAAGGCGCAACAACAACTTCCAGCACACCAATTGATGGTTCAGAAATTGCCAAAGTAAAAAACGCCAGCATTGAAGAATACGAAGAGGTAATTACCAAAGCCCAGTCGGCATTCAAACAATGGCGAACAACTCCTGCACCTCAACGTGGTGAAATTGTGCGTCAGATTGGACTGGCATTACGCGAATCAAAAGCAGACCTGGGTGCCCTTGTCACTTACGAAATGGGGAAAATTTACCAGGAAGGACTGGGTGAAGTACAGGAAATGATTGATATATGTGATTTTGCCACCGGCCAAAGCCGTCTGTTAAATGGATTTACCATGCATTCGGAACGGCCTGAACACCGCATAATGGATCAGTATCATCCCCTGGGTGTTGTTGGGATCATCACAGCTTTCAATTTCCCCGTAGCCGTGTGGGCATGGAACGCTATGATCGCTGCAGTGGCAGGTGATGTGGTAATCTGGAAACCATCATCAAAAACCCCGCTAACAGCAATTGCCATACAACACATCATCAGCAAAGTGCTGCAAGAAAACAATGTGCCCGAAGGCGTATTCAACCTTTGCATTGCCAAATCATCCGTATTGGGTGACAATTTTGCTGAAGACAAACGTATTCCTCTCTTTTCTGTTACCGGCAGCACTCGTGTTGGCAAAAGGGTTGGCGGCATTGTAGGCAAACGGCTTGGTAAAACCATCCTGGAACTGGGAGGCAACAACGCCATCATCATCACTCCATCTGCAGATATCGATATGCTTATTCCTGCCATTGTTTTTGGTTCTGTAGGCACAACAGGGCAACGCTGTACAACCACACGACGGTTGATCATTCATGAAGACATTTATGATGACATCAAAAAACACCTGCTCAATGCGTACAAGCAAGTTGAAGGCAAAATCGGCAACCCGTTAGATGAAAACACTCTGGTTGGTCCAATGGCAGGTAAAGGAGCTGTTGAAGATTTTAAATTTGCACTGAAAGAAGTGGAACGCGAAGGCGGAAAGGTAATCTTTGGTGGCGATGTACTTTCAGGCAAAGGCTATGAAAATGGCAATTATGTTGTGCCCGCTCTCGCTGAAGCCAAAAATCATTTTAATATAGTACAGGAAGAAACCTTTGCTCCGCTGTTGTATCTGATCAAATACAGCGATTTTGAAGAAGCCCTCCACATTCACAACGATGTACCCCAAGGCCTTTCGTCTGCCTGTTTTACCCGGGATGTGCGTGAAGAGCAACTATTCCTCTCCGAAGTTGGATCAGATTGTGGTATTGCCAACATCAACATCGGCACAAGTGGTGCTGAAATCGGTGGTGCCTTTGGTGGTGAAAAAGATACCGGCGGTGGACGTGAATCTGGTTCAGATGCATGGAAAGCATACATGCGCCGTCAAACCAACACCATAAACTATAGCAAGGAAATGCCACTCGCTCAGGGCATTAAATTTGACCTCGATTAAGTTTTCATAACTATTTCATCATAAAGTTGCCTGATCAATAAAATCAGGCAACTTTTTTTATTTTTTTCATTTTTTACGCGTTTTTCACGCGTTTTTTTATCTGATTTTTTACCCAAAAAACCAATGCATTGTTAATAACCACAATTGACATTCATTGTTAATATGTATGCATAACCGGTAGAAATAAGAGGGTAAAAAAGGTTGTGTAGCGGCATCCTGAAATTCAAAAATTGTTAATAAAATGTTTATAACCCTGTTGAAAACCTGTTCATTAAAACAGGCAAAAAAATTTGGATGGAGGGTATTGCATGCCCTATATTTGTAAATACCAGGTGAGAGATAAAAGCCTGCTGAAAACGGGAAGCAATTCCGGAAGAGTCTTTTTCTACGGAAGAAGAAAGTGCCGGAAAGGTTTTCAACAAGAAACGAAGTTGTGAAGCTTCGGAGATGAGAAACACCACCGTTTGCAGTCAGGTGAAAAGTTAGACTCACAGAGATGTGACAAGGCTGCTCGCTCCGGTAAAAACAGCAGGAAGGATTAAGTTCCTGATCGCAGTTTAAGCCGGCACCCGAAGTGCAGAGGTAAACAACAGGTAACACTGTTGAGAGCCAAAGCAAAACGGAAGGGCTAAGGCCCGGAAGGCTTCGGGAGGACAAAAACCGGACAAAAAGGTGGCAACACCCACAACACCGGTTCAGGTTCAGTGATTTAGATGACCTTCATGATGTGTAAAAAAAGCTGAACGGGCACAATAACTGTAACCTGGCACATTGCAACGCTACGGCAATGCAATGTAAAAAGGGGACATCGTAAAAGATGATCCCCTTTACTGTTTCTATCCATTATGCTTTGTCATGTTTAAATTACCATCATTCATCGGTACAGGTCACGTCTTCATTTCATTACGCCGCCTGCCTGACGAATGTCAGGGATAAGTTTTGTTGATTGTGATTCGTTTTTTATCCAGTGATGTCTAAAAACACAATTTTTCACATCCATTTATCATTGATGTAACTAATCAGTACTCGCCCCTGGGAAAAAATAGGGGAACTTCAAAAAAAGATAACTGTAAATTTATAAGAGTTTATGAGAGATGATGCGTAGTATTTGGTAATCGGTCCGTCTCCACTGCCCGTCTTCGCCGGATAAACTTACCGCCGGATAAATTCACGGTGATCGGTGATTGGTAAGCAGTAAAATGCAAAAAAAGAAAAACAACTCGAAAAACTAAAAAATA
>JAYENB010000302.1:0-1579 GCA_034721855.1 Bacteroidota bacterium | reverse complement strand
TTCCTGTCACTGAAAGAAGAAAATTGGTGGAAATTTGGGTCAAAGCTTTTATGTTTATGTCTGCGATCTTCGCAAAAGACCGAAAATAAAACAAGAAACGCATAAAATCATGGGCATCCCGCTGCACACCCATACTCCGTGCAATATTTGCATTCGGTGTTTGTATAAGAATATGATAGTGGTTTGTTATAAGACAGTAGGTAGCAACCCGGATATTCCACATTTCCGAGATTTCTTCAAGAAGCTTGATAAATACCTGGTAGTCATGTCTGTCACGGAATATTTTTTCAGTTCTTCTCCCCCTGTTCATCACATGGTACCATGCGCCAGGATACTCTATTCTGAGTGGACGTGCCATGTCATAATTCGTAACATTTTATCGTGCAAGAGCCAAGAGCAGACTTGACCCCAAGTTTCTAACGTGTCTCTTTTTCTGTTGAAGGGTATGAGCTTATAAGTACCTGGTTTAATATCATAAAAATGTTTTAACGCGTCTCTTTTGCAAGATCGTTTTGAACGGCGTTTTTTATCCCGTTTTTTCTGTAATTCACGGTTTCGATCACAATAATCCGGGTTCTGTTTTCGATAATTCTGATAATATCCGGGATGCTTTTCAATCCACTGTTTATGGCAATCCCTTTGATCGTTTTTGTAATCCGGATCAGATGCTATTTTGCTTTGTTTCCATTTGTTTTTTCTGACACGCTGGCAGGCTTTTCGATTGCAGTACTTTTGGTTTTTTACGCGGGGATTAGCAGGAACGATTCTCCCGCAATTGGCGCATTTAATCATTGTCTTCATGGTGGTTTTTACCATGAAGCCAAAAATGTATCATGTTTGGTCTATTGCAGAAGAATAAAATTTGATAAGGAAGTAAAAAATTAAGATTTGGGAGAAGGTAAAACTGAGAGGCTAATTGTTTCTACTAATTGTCATACAATTTCTTTTGTATTCTGATGACAACTCAAGTATAAGAATTAAATTCAAAGAAAATATATTTTTGATATTTAAAGAAAAATATATCCAAAACCCACAACATAACTAAACTGGCAACATAACGTCCCGCTTTATCTCGCTTAAGGGCGTCCCGCTTTATCTCGCTTTAATGCCCTCGACTTCCTTGGCATGATGTGAAACTGGAAAACTAAAGGGCGTCCCCTACTTCGTCCAAATTTTTCTTAACACTCCCATGCTGCTGCACCCTCGCACCAAGGCATATCCCCCGATGTTAAAAAACCCGCTGGCAAAATCAACGGGCACATAGTTTCCAATAGCTCATAAAACCAGACAAAATACATGTCTGCGAACTCCGCAAAAGACTAAAAGAAAATGGGAAACGCATATTTTCATGGGCGTCCCGCTGCACACTGCATCCATGCAGCAAGAAGCTCATCAAATTATTACAGCTTATCCTACGATTTAATCCAATCATGATGGTCAAGCAGCTCAAACAAAGAGCGAAAATAACATGTAAGTTTTGTGGAGCAAAAATGGAAATTATTCGCACAATGATACCGGCTGCCCAGATACAACAGGCAACTCATCCCACATAATTAAAGGAGGCTTTTTTGTTATGTGA
>JAYENB010000301.1:0-35310 GCA_034721855.1 Bacteroidota bacterium | reverse complement strand
TGGCGGGGCTGGATACTCGATTATAGGGCATTTTTATTTTATCGAATAATTAGTTCCTGGTCCAGTACCAAACTTTTCAATTAAGTTTTATTTTATTAATTTTGGTAAAATTCTTTTAACCGTTGGACTCGGAATACCAAGTCGTTTAACTATATCTCCAGACTTGCATCCTGCAATATTTTCAATAAATATTAAAATCGATTTTTCGCGTGGCGATAAATATTCAAAAATTATGATACGATATGAGCTTATATTATACGATATTGATGCGATTTTCTTAAGGGGACTTATAATAATTCTTTCGCATCAAGATTTTCAGTTTCAAAAAAAACTTTAATTTCTTCTTCCACACTTTTAATAATATTCTATTGTTTTTATTTCCTCGATTTTAAATATTTCATGCCTGTCAAATTCTGTCCAATACTTAATACCAAGTTTTTCAATGTATAGCCAGTATTCATCAGTCAATAGGCCATAAGTTTTTACTGCGTATTTTATGTCGTTTTGCATTTGTACGGCAATCTCTTGTTTTACCGATATTTTTACTTTTCTGTTGTTAAATTCAAATATGGCTGTCGGAATATTCGAGATGCTGTCCGAGATAGTAATCAAACCTTGCCCGATTGTTGCTCCTGAACTAATCTGCACACCATCGTTAAAGCAACTTAAAGGTGGTTTATTGCCCGCAAAGGTAGTAACATACATATTATTTATACCAACATTGTAATATTCCATAGCCCGAATGCCCATTTTTGCTCCGATTATGGAATATATACCTGTATGACCGTGTATTTCATTAGTCATCGCAACGGCTTTCCATTCAATTAATCCGTATTTTTCTATTGTAGAATTAACCATCTTTGAATATTCGGGCAAGTAAAGCGAAGTATCAGTTGGAAAACTAATAAAAATCCTGTTATTGGTTTGTGTTGCCGAAACAAGTAATTTGCTAATAATTTCATAAATAAATTTTTCGGGCATTTTATTTTTCAAAGAAATTTTTTTTACATTGTTATCAGTCTTTACTTCAAAAAGGATTGGTACATTCAGGTACAAGGGAATTAGGTCGTCCCATAATTTTAAATGGTTTTGCGTTGTTTTATCTTTAACAATATCTTGCTTATGAACTTTAATAATTTGCTGGGCATAAATTGAATTACATTTTTCCAGTTCGGTAATGTAGTTTCTGTTTATAGTCAGATTATTAGAAACATTCGATACTATTTCAAGCGAAATACCGCTGTTTTTAATAAATTCGTAACTTTCAGGCGATACTTTGTAATTAAAGCCTTCGGTAATTTCATGATTATTATACCAAATTATTTTTTCAATTTTTCCGATAACATTTGGGTTTTGCTTAATCCAGTCTGCATAAGTTTTCAGTGACCCTAATGCAATGAGTGTGATTTTATCTTCGTAATCGGAAGTAATTTTATTCAATAATGAAGAGGAACTGTCTGCGGCATAAGTGTTTTGAAGAATATTTTCATTCCATTTAATACTTTGGGCAAATGATGAGCATACAGGCAATTCAAAATCGGTTTTTGGACTTACTCCAACAGGAATGCCTTCACAATAAAACGCGGATGTTAAAGATTTTACTTTCAGAAAAACATTATCGGGCAATAATGTTCCTTGTGAGCAAGTTATGGCTAAAACACGTATGTTATTGCCTGATAAAAACATAGTAATAGTTCGCATATCGTCAATTGCTCCATCGGTGTCGATAATTACATGGTATTGGGGTTTACCCGAATGTGCAAATAAATTTAGCGATAAACTAAAAATTACAAGAATAATGGAGAATAATTTTTTCATTTTTAAAATTTCAAATTAAATCCTCCTGTAAAGTTAATTTCAGGCATCGGATAACCGTAATTTATTTCATATTTCTGATTAAGAAGGTTATTTCCTGAAACGAAGATGTTAGCTTTTTTAAATATATTGGCACTTATCCGTAAATTAAGCAATGTATAGCTTTGTTTTTTTTCAGGTATTACCGATGTGTACAAATTTTGGATATGCTGCACCGACAAATTTGCATTCAGGATTTTATAGGTGTAATCCGCACTTAGGTTAATTTGATGTTCCGGGGCTGCTATCAAGGCTTTGCTTAAATTCAGGTAACTGTAATTTACTTGTAGGAACAAGTCGCCGGTAGCTTTTAGTTTCATTGAAGTTTCTATCCCTTTGTTTGTAAATTTGCCTACATTCTCACGTATTACGTTTGGATATTGTCCGGTTACTTGTATTATATTTTCGGCTTGTGCCATAAAAACGGTAAGTTCGGTATTCAACCTACCGCCAAAGAATTGTTGTAACCACCCGATTTCATAATTCCAAAGATATTCAGGTTTTAGTTCGGGATTTGGGGCGAAAAGGTACATTTCCATAATCGTAGGGCTTCGAAAACCTTTTGATACAGATGATTTTATGGTCGTTTTGTCGGTAGGATAATAATTTAGTCCCGCCATTGGTACTAATTCGTTGCCGTATATCTCATTGTTTTCTATACGCAAACCTGCACTTAACAATAATTTTTGAAAGAGGTTTTGTTGCATATAGGTATATGCAGCCAACTCGTTTACTAAAATTAAACTATCGGCTGCTTTTCCAATATTGCCTATTCCTCCAAATTGTTTTGCATCGACTCCTGCGGTAAGTTTATTGCCTTTAAAAAGCGACAAGGTTTGATAGAGCATTGTGCCGCTGTTGTGGTCTGTTGAATACCAACCATCCGATAAATCGTGTTTACCGAAATTGTGATACAATTTTAAAGCTCCTTCTACTTTATTGTGCTTGTTTTCGAGTGATAAGGCAGTTTTACCTCGTAATATGTTAATATTAAATGGTTGCGGTTCTTCGGCATAAACAGGACCGTTATCGTTGGCATTGAATTTTGCAATATTAAAATCGCCTGTCAACGAAAAATTGTCATTGATACGGTAACCGATTTTGGTATATCCGTTAGTTATATTAAAGTCTGTATTATCTCTTATTCCGTCTGTTTGGTCATGGTTTAATGATGCAAATATACTGATTTTATTCTTTTTGTATCCAACTGTCCCGTTGTATTTTTGAGTATTATAAGAACCGTAAGAAGCTCCTAAATTGGCGGTAAAACCGTCTTTGTTTTGTTTTTTTGTAATAATATTCATAACGCCTGACATAGCATTCGAGCCATACAAAATAGAAGCGGGACCTCTGATTACTTCCACCTTTTCCACATCGGAAGCCACATAAGCATCGGGCAACGGATGTCCGAATATGCCTTGATATTGTGGGTGTCCGTCAATTAGGATAAGTGTACTTGTGTTTGGCGAACTACTTATTCCTCTGATAGTTATTGAACCTGCACTACCTGTGGCAACTCCAAAACCCAAAATATTTCGTTCGGTTACAAATACTCCGGGCGATAATGCACTTATTGCAGGTAAAATGTTTGTTTCACCGCTGTTTTCAATGCTCTGTTTGGAAATTTGCGATACTGAAATAGGTACTAATTTCCTTGCGATTTCAGTTTTATAACCGGTTACAATTACTTCATCAATCATTAATGTGTCATTGAGGTTCTGTGCTTTTGCAAAATTTGCAACGAGCAATACTAGTACAGTTAAAATTAATTCTTTATTCATGTCTATGTTATTTTTATTACCAACGTTAGTAAAAATATTCAACTGAATTTTTCAGTAGAATATTGCCGATAACTAGTGTATATGTTCATTTTAATCTCTTGTAAATATTCAATAAACACTTGTAAATAATTGCATTCATTGGTTCAACATAGCGTTGATTTATCAAAGGTAATAATTTTTTTACATTTAAAGATTATGGATAAAACATGGGGGTTGAGGTAAACAACCACGCCAGCCCCCTGTGGTTAAACATTCCATAAACAATGATCTGGCCTTAAATTTAAATGGGTATTGTTGATTGGCATACCCCATAAAACCTAATTTTGTTGTCAGCGGGATTCCAACCTGACAATGTGTTTGCCGGCACGGTTGGTTTGGATAACAATGCCCGGTTCTGCTTCCAGTATCGGCAACAGTTTTTCGGGTTTGGCACCGCTTACCATGGCCAGTTTGTTCACCGACCGCCATCGGTATGGCCCTTCGGCAAGCATGGCTTTGAGTTCAGCACGCAATGCATCCGGATTTTTTTCCACGTGCTCCGTTTCATCTTCTTTTTGCAGCTCCCTGATTTTCTTTTCCAGAGATGCTATGCGGGTTTCCAGTCCGGCAATTTCATCCTGCAGGGGCATGATCTCCGTTTCGGTAAGTTGTTTTTCACGCTCGTAAAACTCAGCTTCCACATCTTTCACACGAAAGGACTTCATCTTACTGAAAGCGGCAAATATCAGTTTTCTGAAAGCGATCAACACAATTATCACTACCGCCGGCCATAATACAACAGCCAGCAGGTCTGTCCATTCCTGTACACTAATTTGATGCAACATAATTAAAGGGCTCCAAGGGCTTTATCAATGGCATTGTTCAAGACATTCAGGGCAGCATTTACCGCCCGCTGAGCTGCTGCTTTGCCAATCACGGTAGCGGTGTTGAATTCAGCAACAAGGGCATCATTTTCATCCTCAAGATACGATGAAAAATCTGCCGCACTGATTTCCCCGCTGATGCGCTTATCCACCAGTTTTTTCAGGCGCTGCTCACGCATTTCCAGGATGATGTCAATCTGTTTTTGGGCACGTTTGTATTCATCCCCCAACTGTAGTTTGAGGGCAGAAAACATTTCTTTTAGGATATTGTCGCTGTTCATCTTGTATGGTTTTTAATCGTCACTTGTTTTTGTGTCTCCTTTTTTGGCTTCCTCAGCCGTAAGTATGCAATACAGCAAATCGTGCATGTACATATTTTGGAGCTCTATGTTGGCATCACTGAGGCTGTCACGTTCTTTATGCCTGGCTTTGTATTTTCGCCATTTTTCAAGAGCGATCAGGCAGTTTTCAGTACTTTCCTCATTCAATGGCCTTACTTTGTTGCGGAGGTAAAGGGCATGTAAATCGGCTTCAATGCTGATGTATTTTTCAACAAAAGCATCGTAATGGCGTTCATCGTTCGGCATTTCCTGCATGATAAGGTAAAAAACATCAATGTCTTTCATGAGTGTGTGCACCTCGCTGGTGATTTCCTTATCGTATGAAGGCACCAGGTTGATGGAGCAGGAGGTGATGCCCGCCAGCACAAGTGCTAAAACCAAACTTAACAGGCCGGTACGGGGCTTAATCAAAGGTTTTGTGTCAGTTTGCATGGTATATGGCATTTTATTTCATGGTAAATATAGAGAAAATTATCCGGTTTACAAAATCCTGTGTTTTTTACGTAATTTTTTTATCTTTTGGTGGTAAAATTTTATTAGCATAAGGATATGAAATTGAAAAGCAGGGTATTATGGGAGGTGTTGTGGGTATGGGCGAGGTTGAAAACAGGCTTTTGTGCATTAAAGGGCTTATAAAATACTGTGCTAAGGAAAATTCCTAAGTTTTTGTTATAATATCTATCCCCTTTATTTTTTCTTGTCATTTTTTTACTTATTTTAGCATTTCAGATTGTTTTATGAATTCTTTGAATAAAATTATATTTGATTAATAAACCTGAACAATGGTGTGGATATAAATCAAACGATTATGTAAGAACGTGCTTTTTGGTGGAGGATAAATGAGTTGTGCAGCATATTAAGCCGAATGCATATAATTCATTTCAAAATACTCCAAAATAATTATCCGCTATTCGACCTAATATTTTATCTTTGTATTATGAAAATTAAAATACTTTATGACAATACGGTATGTAAGTCGGGGCTTAAATCTGATTGGGGATTTTCATGCCTTGTGGAAACACATAATAAAACTATTCTTTTTGATACAGGAGCAAACGGTTCTATACTGCTCGAAAACATGGAAACACTTGATGTCAATCCGTTGGCAATTGATGAGGTATTTATTTCGCATACCCATTTTGACCATATAGGAGGTCTTTCAGCTTTCCTCAATGAAAATAATAATGTAAAAATTTATGTTCCGATTTCGTTAAGAGGTATTCGAAATGCAAAAGAAGTAATCTATATAGATAAGCCCATGGAACTGCATAATGATATTTTTTCTACGGGTGAACTGGAACATATAGAACAATCAATGGCAGTAAAAACAGACAAAGGATTAGTTTTAATTGTAGGATGTTCTCACCCTAAAATGGAAAATATACTTAAAGCTGCTTCACAATTTGGAAAAATTTATGCAATTATTGGTGGTTTACATGGGTTTAATAACTTTGAATTGTTTAAAGACCTTGACGTGATTTGTCCTACACATTGCACTCAACATATAGCGGAAATTAAATCTTTATATCCGGGAAAATATATCGAAGGTGGTGTTGGAAAAATCATAGAAATATAAATAATATGAAAGTTAGCAATGTAAATGAAATGCGAAATATGGATCGACATGCCATAGAGAAATATGGAATTGTCCAGGAACTTCTTATGGAAAATGCCGGTCAAGCTGCTTATTTTACAATTCTAAAAGAGTTTGGAATAAAAAATAAAAATTTTGTAACCTTTTGTGGCGCAGGACATAATGGTGGCGATGGTTTAGTGGTTACAAGAAAAATCCATTCCAATGGCGGCAATGTAACCGTTTTTGTTTTAGGTGATAGTTCTAAATTTGAGGGTGCTGCAAAACAAAATTTTGACATCGTTAATAATTTACAAATTAAAGTAATTAATCTGCAAGATATTTCATTGGCATTAGAGACAATAAATAAAGCGGATGCTATTATTGATGCTATTTTTGGAACAGGTCTTGACAGGGATGTTAAAGGGAAATATGAAGACATTATAAATAGTATCAATACAAGCCAAAAGACTGTTTTTAGCATTGATGTTCCTTCCGGGATAAACGGAGATACAGGACAGCTAATGGGGACAGCCGTAAAGGCAGATTATACCACTACATTTGGGTTACCTAAAATAGGAAACATGCTATATCCCGGATTTGAATATGTGGGGAAATTGTATGTTACACATATTTCTTTCCCTCCTGTTATGCAAGATGCTGATCAATTAAAAATTGCTACTAATGATCCTGAACCTCTTCCTGTAAGAAATAAAGATGCACATAAAGGCAGTTATGGAAAAGTATTGTTTATTGCAGGAGCATCAAACTATCTTGGAGCACCTTATTTTTCGGCGATGTCATTTTTAAAGGCCGGTGGTGGTCTTTCTTATCTCGCAACACCTGAAAATTTAGTATCTTCTATTGGAAATAAAGGAAATGAAATTGTTTTTATACCACTAAAAAACACAAAATCAGGCAGTATCAGTCTTGAAAACAAAAAAGAGCTTTTACAATTTTCCGAAAATGCAGACATGGTTGTTATCGGACCGGGATTATCTTTGAATGAAGAAACACAACAGCTTATAAGAGAGTTAAGTGCTGAAATTAAAAAACCATTGTTAATTGATGGAGATGGAATTACGGCTATTGCTAATGATTTGGAATGCATTAAAAACCGAAAAGCCCCCACAATTTTAACACCACACTTGGGTGAAATGGCAAGAATTGTGGGACAAAACATTAAAGATATTTCTAATGACAAAATAAACATTTTACAAGATGCAGCTCAAGAACTCAATGCCACCATTGTCCTGAAAGGGGCACATTCATTGATTGGCTATCCCGATAAAAACGTGTTTATTAATCTAAGTGGTAATCCCGGTATGGCAACCGCAGGTAGTGGCGATGTTTTAACAGGTACTATTGCTGCCATGTCCGGACTCGGATTTTCAATTAACGACGCTGTATGTACAGGTGTTTTTATGCATGGTTTTGCAGGCGATATGGCAGCAAAAGAAAAAGGCGAAGACGGGCTGATTGCCGGTGATATTTTAAATTATTTACCTGTCGCTTTAAAAGAATATCGTGAAAATTATGTTTCTATAACCGAAGATTTTTATCACAGCTTATATGTTATTTAGTAACCATTCACAGCGAGAAATAATACCATTAATCTAATCAATATCAAGTGCATATAAAATTATAAACAGATGAAAAAAGTTGGATTAATAGTAAATCCCATAGCTGGAATGGGCGGTAGTGTAGGTTTAAAAGGAACTGATGGGGATGCCTATAAAAAAGCCATAGAATTAGGGGCAAAACCAACAACCCCTCAACGAATTGAAGACACACTTGCTTTAATTAAAAGTGATGACCTTTATTTTTTTGTTGCACCAGGTAAAATGGGTGAAGACTATCTTAAAAAATTTAATTTTAAGTATGAAGTTGTATCTAAAATAGGTAAAGAAACAAATGCGGATGACACTAAAAAAATCATCAGGGAGATGCTTAAAGAAGGTATTGACCTGCTCATTTTTGTTGGTGGAGACGGTACCGCAAGAGATGTTTGCGATGTTCTGGGATTATCAACTCCGGTTTTAGGTATTCCTTCAGGAGTTAAAATGTTTAGTCCTGTTTTTGCACTCTCAACTTATGCTGCTGCTGAAATTATTAATAATATGACGAATGAAGTTCTTGAAAAAGAAGTTCTTGATATTGACGAAGAAGCTTTCAGACAAGGAAAATTGGGAGTTAAATTATATGGGTACTTAAATGTGCCCAAAAATTCAAACTTCTTGCAAAGCAAAAAAGAACCTTCAAATGTTAGTAAACCAGAAAAAATTAGCAAAGAAGAAATAGCACAGTATATTTCCGAAAAAATTGAAAGTGAAAGGCTTTATATTTTAGGACCAGGAACCACTTTAAAAACTATTACTGATAAAATAGGCGTAGAAAAAAACTTATTGGGAATAGATGCTGTTTTTAATAGCGAATTAGTTGGCACAGACCTCAATGAAAAAGGTTTAATGGAATTAATTGAAAAATATGATAACACAAAAATAATTGTTACACCCATTGGCGGGAATGGTTTTATTTTTGGCAGGGCAAGTAAACAGTTTACACCCAAAATATTAAATTTAATTGGCAAAGAAAATGTTATTGTGGTTGCAACAGAAGATAAAATTAGCAGACTCGAATGTCTTAGAGTTGATACCGGAGATGTCAAAACAGATGACAATTTAAAAGGCCATGTTAAAGTAATTACCGGATATAAAACAGAAACAATTATTGAA
Source organism: Bacteroidota bacterium (assembly GCA_034721855.1). Lineage (GTDB taxonomy): Bacteria > Bacteroidota > Bacteroidia > Bacteroidales > ML635J-15 > JAQIBY01. The sequence goes on along the minus strand of JAYENB010000301.1, from coordinate 26,163 downwards.
GTAAAATAATAACTAATAAAAACCATGAAAAAAGATTGGTTAAATAAGAAAAAAGATTTCGTTGAATTTGATGTAAGAACATTGAAAGGTAATTTTCTTTTAGCAATATTAAAAAAAGCTAAAAATATTCCTAAAGGCAAAGGAATAAAAATTATACAAAATTTTGAGCCAATTCCTTTGTATTCAACAATGAAAAATTTAGGGTTTGAGTATTATACTGAAGCCTTAGATGACGGAATTTACAATTCTTATTTCTATCGCATAAAGATAATTGAAGCAGATGATATAGAAATGCCTTTAAAACCAATTGTTATCCCAAGATATGCTGATATTGATAAAACAATTGCAGACCTTACGGTTAATTTTTGGGATAATATATGGAATAAAGATGAACCTGCTATAGAACTAAAAACAAAATTTCTATTGTCATTGTCAAATGCTGTAGGTTCAGGAAGAATTAAACAAGCTACAAGAGAACTTATTAAAGCATATTATCTTGGAGTAACAATTGAGCAACTCGACGAATTATTCTCCTTATTTATATGGAATCAAGGAATAGGTCACTTCTCGTCAGAAATAGCACAATCGTCACTTTTCAAAGCATATCTCGTTATTAAAGATTTAATGATAAAAGGGAAAAGCAAAAAAGAAATAATGTCGGTGTTAACCGAAAAATTTGGAGAGAAAAATCCGGAAACAGGATTTAATAATTAAATCATAACACAAATTTCAGTAGAACTTTAAAATAATAAAACAGTATAGTAAAAACGCAAATAAATTTTATTAAATATAATATTATGGAAAATACAATTTCAAGACAGCTTGCAAAATTTGCTCTTAATCTCAAATATGAAGATTTACCAGAAAATGTTATTTCTGAGGTTAAACGGTTCTTATATGATTCTATTGGATGTGCTTACGGAGCTTATGGCACAAAAGATGTAAATATTATTTATGATATTTATAAAGAAATGAAAGGAAAGCCGGAAGCAACTATTATTGGCTTTGGCGAAAAAATGCCTGCTGTAAATGCAAGCCTTGTAAATTCACTGATGATACGTTCATTAGATTTTAATGATATTTACTGGAAACAAGATCCTTCACATCCATCAGATATTATTCCTGCTGCTTTGGCAGTAGGCGAGATGGTAAATGCTAGTATGAAAGATGTTATTGTAGCAACTGTTTTAGCTTATGAATTTGAAATGAGGATGTGTGAATTTGCTGTTCCCGGTGTTCGCGAAAGGAAATGGCATCATGCAACAATAACGCAATTTGTATCTCCCATTGTTGCCGGAAAATTATTGAAACTTACTGAAGATGAAATGGTAAATGCTATTGGAATAAACGGTACTCATAATCATACAATTGGAGCTCCTACAGCAGGAAAACTTTCAATGATGAAAAACACAGTTGATCCTATGGCTGTTCAGTCCGGTGTTTTTGCTGCTTTAATGGCAAAAAAAGGATATTCAGGACCTGAGAAAATTTTTGAAGGTAAAGAAGGGTTTATGGATACTTTTATTGGCTGGGATGCAAAAAAAGAAAAAGAAAATCCAACTGAGATGATAGGTCGAGATGGTGCTTCTCAATGGTCTTGGAATCTAAATGCATTGATTGGCAATCTTGGGAAAGATTATAAAATACTTGAATGTGGAATGAAAGCATTTCCAACAGAAGCGCTAACCCACACACATATTTCGTGTGCACTAAATGTGATGATAAAAAATAATTTGGATTATTCTGATATCGAAGAAATAAAAGTTACAGCATCTGCTCAAGCCTATGATATCCTTTTTGATGCAACAAAATATCGTCCTGAATCACGAGAAACCGCAGATCATTCACTACCATACTGTATGGCAGTAGCAATTGTAGATAAAAAAATCACTACCAAGTCTTTCTCTGATGAAAAACTTAAAGACCCAAAAATATTCGAAGTAATAGATAAAATAAAAGGAGAGCCATCTGTTGAATTTGAGAAAATGTTTCCTGCAAAACAACCTTCAAGAGTTGTTGTAAAAACAAAAGATGGTAATGAATATGAAGAGTATTTAGAATATCCAAAAGGCAACGCAAAAGAACCAATGACAATGGAAGATCTTGAAAATAAATTTAATGCCTTATCAGATAAATTGCTGAATAAAGACAAGCAAAACAAAATAAAAGACACAATATTTAATTGTGAAAAGATTACTTCACAAGAATTTATGAATCAATTGACATTATAAAACTGTAACGAAAATTGAGGCAAATGATTTTAAAATTTCACATGAATGAAAGTCCTTTTGCCCCTACAAAGAGTATTAAAGAGGCTGCAATAAAAGGGTTAAAAAAAATTAACAGATATTCTGAATCAGAATATTTGATTGAACTAAAAGAACTTTTAGGAAAATATAATAATCTGCCTCCTGATCGCATTGTTCTTAGTCATGGTTCGGATTTGTTATTAAGGGAAATAATCAATATTTTTTCAAAAAACAGGAAAATAGTTATGGTGAACCCTTATTTTTTTCCTGTTACCCAATTTGCTTTAAAGCAAGCAAGGAGATTGACAAAAATTCAAATTTCTCCTCCTGATTTCAAATTAGACCATCATCTTTTATTAAATGAGTTAAATGAACCAAGTCTGATAGTTATTGATAATCCCAATAATCCTACAGGCAAAATTTTGCTTGATGATAATTCTGTCGAAAATATTCTTCAAAATAAAAATGCTTTATTATTGGTCGATGAAGCATATTACGAATTTTCGGGACAAACTTTTGCAGGGCTGATTGAAAAATATCCAAATATTGCTATAATAAGAACAATGGATAAAGCATTTTCTTTAGCCGGGCTTCGGCTGGGTTACCTGTTGATGGGCAATTATTTTAAAGCGTATTTTTCTAATTTACCAACTTATTTAGCTATTCCAACAATCTTTGCTGCAATTGAATCTTTAAAACATTCTGAATATATGACGGCAAATGTGGATAAAATCATGAGCGAAAAATTAAGATTGGAAAAGGAATTAACAAAAATTGGAATTCAGGTTTTCCCGGGAAATGCAAATTTTATTTTAATAAAAAGCAAGCTTCCCGATTTTGGAAAAAAGCTAATGGATGCTGAAATCATTATAAAAGATTTATCTGACGAATGGATAGAAGGTTTTTATAGAATTTCCATTGGACTTCCTGAAGAAAACAATACCTTATTATCAACAATTAGAAAAATATGTGCCGATGCATAAAATAGAAGCTTTCGACCGGCACACTAATGAATATGATAATTGATTTAATGCTAAAAAAGATGAAATTAGTACTATAAAGTCATGGATTCGGTCAAGAATCAAGGTAAATTAAATAATAAGAATATGAAAATAAAATTAAACCATATTGCTTTAAATATTAGTGATGTTGATGAAGTAACTGATTTTTATCAAGACATTTTGGGATTTCACCTTGAATATCAATTTGAATTACCGATAAAATTGAGTAATTCTATTTTTGGAATCAATAAAAGCGTGCCAGCTTATTTCTGTAAAAATGAGCAGGTAGCTTTTGAATTGTTTGTTTTGCCTGAAAATATAAATAAAGGGCTTGCACATGTTTGTCTTGAATTATCTGATAGGAATGAACTTGTAAATCAGTGTATAAATAATGGTTATAAAGTGAAAAATATGCAAAGGGATAACAAGCCAAATCTTCTGTTTATTTGGGATAAGTCAGGAAACTGTTTTGAAATTAAATAAGAGTACAATGATTAAGTTTTTTCAATTAAATATACAATAATGACAAAATCAAAGAAAATAGGAATAATTATTTGCGACCGCTATCGGAATTGTGCCGGGGGGAAATGCTTCCGTGCCATGAAAAAACACGAAGGAGCATTTAGCAAATATGATGATGACACAAACTTAGAACTCGCAGCTTATACTACATGTGGTGGCTGTCCGGGTGGAAACATTGAACATGCTCCCGAAGAAATGATTAAAAACGGAGTTGAAGTTATTCACCTTGCCACCGGTTTTGTAGTAGGCTACCCACCATGCCCTTATATAGCCCATTTTAAACAGTTTATTGAGGAGAAATATAAAATACCGGTAGTTATTGGTACGCATCCCATCCCACAAAAATACTGGATAACGCATCAAAAATTAAAAACATGGGAAACCAAAGAATGGCAGGAACTTATTGCACCTACACTTTGTGACGAAAAAATAAGACTTTTATATGATTGATGCTATTCAAAAACAATGCAAATGGTTCCCGGTTTGTCCTATGAAATTTTATTGGGAACAAGGTGAGATTGATGAATCTTGGATTAAACAGTATTGTTTGGGCAATTGGTCAGTATGTGTTCGTTATCAAAAAGAAGAAGCGGGCATTTATCATCCGGATAACTTGATGCCTGATGGATATATAAATGAAAATTTAAAATAAAATAAGAAATATGTATAAACATCTTTTTGGTCCCGTGCCTTCACGCAGATTAGGAATGTCGCTTGGGATTGATTTAATTCCTAAAAAAGTATGCTCATTGGATTGTGTGTATTGCGAAGTAGGTGAAACCACAAAACTAACTACCGACAGGCTTGAATACGTGAAATACGATAAAGTGATAGCTGAACTTGGTCATTTTATGAATAACAATCCTAAAATTGACTATATCACTTTTTCAGGTTCGGGCGAACCAACGCTCAATAGTCGGATTGGAGAGGTGCTGAGTTTTGTCAAAAATAATTATCCCGATGTTAAGACGGCTGTGTTGACAAATGGAACACTTCTGTCCAATAAAAAGTTAAGAGATGAATTATTAAAAGCAGATGTAATTTTACCTTCGTTGGATGCTGCCGGACAGGATGCTTTTAATAAAATAAACCGCCCTGCTCCTGGGATTTTAATTCAGAATTATATACAGGGAATTATTGATTTACGAAAAGAATACGAAGGTGAAATTTGGTTGGAAGTTCTGTTTTTAAAGGGTTATAATGATTCCGAAGACGAATTAATAAGGTTGAAAGAGGCTATCTTAAAAATAAAACCCGACAGGGTACAACTCAATATTTTAGACCGTCCGGGCACGGTAAAAGGACTAATTCCTTTAGCAAAAGAAGAATTGCTGCACATCATTGATTTTTGGGGATTCGACAATGTGGAAATCATTGCAAGTCAATTGCAGCGCACAAATATTTCATCCTTCCGCAGCGATGTGGAATCAGCGATATTGGAAACCATTGTGCGAAGACCATGTACCCTCGACGATTTGAATCGGCTATTGGGTATTCATGTCAATGAAATTAATAAGTATCTCGGAACCTTGGAAAACGAAGGGAAAATCGTAACACAAAGTCTTGAACGAGGCGTTTTTTATAAATTGAATCATAAAAATAATTAATTATGACTGAAAAAATTTATCCCGATTCGGGCGTTGAACTCAAAGAGTTTGTGGCAAAAAACTACGACAAAATAATGAATACCATGTCGTTTGGCTTGTATCGTGGTTTTATAAAAAAAGCCATAAAACAAATGGACATTCAACAAGGCAACTCAATTTTAGACTTGGGATGTGGTACCGGTAGAAATGCCTCTTTAATGGCAAAATATATTGGCGAAACCGGTCATATTACTGGGCTTGACATCTCGGAACTTATGGAAACCCAATTCATAAAAAAGTTTAAAGAACAGGATAATATAAGTTTTGCAAAACAACGTATCGACCAACTATTCGATTTCAATAAACAATTCGATATTGTTTTTATCAGTTTTGTAATTCACGGTTTCCCGCATGAAATCCGCAGTACTGTAATCCAAAATGCTTTTACGCATTTAAAGCCGGGCGGAATATTTTACATCCTCGATTTTGCGGAATTTGATATGGCTAAGATGCCTTTCCCCCATCGGTTAATATTTAAAAAAATTGAATGTAAATATGCCTTTGATTACATTGAACGTGATTGGAAAGCGATATTAAAAGAAGCCGGCTTTAATAATTTTCATGAAAATTTTTATCTAAAAAATTACGTTCGTTTATTAAAAGCAGTAAAAATAGAAAAATAAATTTTAAAAACCACATAAAACACAATAGATAAAAGTAGCTCCTCACCGCAAAGTCGCAGGTGCAAAGGTTTGAAATTTGTAAATAGAACTGTTAAGTTTTTTTATTTTAGCACTGAGTAGTTACCCAAAACTTAAATTTTCGGTTTTTATTGGTTTGTATCATGATTTTTCTTACATTTGGTGAGAACAAAAATAAATCAGAACAATGAGATTGGTTATTATTACTTTGTTTTGTATTATCTGGGGGTGTTTTATAAATACATCTTCATTTGCACAAAATGAAAAATATCAGGTGCTTGATAAAGAAAATTATACAGCAGGTGGTATTGATAGCATTGTTGTTTATTCAAAACCATCCTGCTCGAGGTGTGCCCAGGTGATTGAGTTGCTTGATCAAAATGATGCTGTTTCCTATGAAGTTGTAGATTTGTCAGATACTGAAAATCAGCAAGCGTTGGATAGTTTGATTTATCATTCTATTGAAGATAAATCCAAAGGATATTCAATTCGTTTTCCGGTTATAGTTATTAATAATGACATTTACTATTGCATAGATAATCATTACCGGTTTATTCAACGATTGCTCTCTTTGTATGATGAGTAAACATGCTTGCAGCATGCCTGCCTGAGTTAGCCGGGAAGAAGTCGAAATCTATAGCCATGTTTTAAGAACATCTTAATTATCACACAATATAATGCCGTAATAATAGTGGCTAAGATTTTCAATAAGTAAAAATCAATGCCGGTTTGTGTTAGCAGATTGAATATTTTTGTAACTTGTGCGTTGGTTTTATTTATGATCATTTAAAAACGGTACATTTATGCAGATGCTCAACCTACCAAAGTTTAACGCTGCCATTCTTGATATGGATGGTGTCATTACTCAAACAGCAAAATTGCATGCCAAAGCATGGAAACAAATGTTTGATGATTTTTTACGAAAAACCCAGGGTGAAAATTTTGAACCTTTGAGCATTGAAAGGGATTATAAAAAATACATTGATGGGGTGCCCCGGTTTGATGGTGTGCGCCGGTTTTTAAAATCACGGCAGATTGATGTCTCCGAAGGCTCCGAATCTGACAGCCCCGAAGAAGAAACAATATATGGCCTTGGTATGCGAAAAAATGCATTGTTCCTGGAGATTCTCGAAAAAGAAGGCGCTCACGTGTATCCCGATACATTGGAAATGATGCAAATATGGAAAAAGGCAGGGATTAAACTCGCTGTGATATCTGCCAGCCGCAATTGTGAGTATGTTATTAAATCGGCAGGCCTTGAAGATTTTTTTGATGCCAGGGTAGATGGTGTTATTGCCAAAAAAGAAAACATTAAGGGGAAACCAGAACCCGATGTTTTTCTGAAAGCCGCTGAATTGCTTGATGTTGAACCTGAGCATGCCATTGTTGTGGAAGATGCCATCGCCGGTGTCAAAGCTGGGAAAAAAGGTAATTTCGGGCTTGTGGTCGGTGTTGCACGTAATCATGAAAACACTGCCCTGAAAGCCGCAGGGGCAGATGTTGTCGTACATAAATTAACCGAACTGGAGGATAAAATGAACACCTTACAACAAAAATTACCTGAAGATTTGCCTCATGCACTGGAAAATTTTGAGGAAATCAATACCATGCTGGAAAATAAAAAACCGGTGCTGTTTCTCGACTACGACGGTACATTGACACCCATAGTGAATGACCCGGATGCAGCGTTGTTATCTGATGAGGGCAGACAGATACTGCGTGAGTTGTCTGAATTGATAACCGTGGCAGTCATTACCGGGCGTGACCGCAAAGACATTGTCTCCAAGATGAAAATTGACACCATTATTTATGCAGGAAGCCATGGTTTTGACATTACCGGGCCGGATGGTTTGAAAATGCAGTATGAAGGTGGCAGGGAAGCGTTGCCACTGCTTGATAAAGCAGAACAAAACCTGTCAAAACGATTGGAAGGCATCAATGGGGTACAGGTTGAACGGAAAAAATATGCCATAGCTGTACATTACCGCAATGTCCGGGATAGTGATGTGCCTGATGTGAAAGAGGCGTTTTATGAGGAACTAGAAAAATACGATGCACTGAAAAAAGGAAGCGGCAAAAAAGTCCTTGAGCTAAAGCCTGACATCGAATGGCATAAAGGCTATGCCCTGAATTGGTTAATGCAAAAACTGGAATTGGATCCCGGTAAAAACCTTCCCATTTTTATTGGTGATGATGTGACCGATGAAGATGCGTTTTCCGTGGTTCGTGAAAACGGCCTCGGCATCATGACAGGTTCTCACGGACAAGTTACTGCAGCATCATACAGGCTGAATGACACAAATGAAGTGTACCGCTTTTTAAGCGAATTGAAGCATTTGGTTAAAACACATTAATATACAGCGAATAGCGATTATTGTTGAACATCAAAAGCAAACATGATAAGCGATGATGAAGAATTTTAAGATTACCTATAACGACTGGAATCCGGATGAACAAAAACTGAGAGAAGCAATATGCACCCTTGGTAATGGCTATTTTGCCACCCGTGGGGCTGCTGAAGAAAGCCATAACGATGTTATCAATTACCCGGGGACATACCTGGCGGGTGGCTATAACAGGGCCATTACAGAAGTGTCAGGGAGAGAAATTGAAAATGAGGATTTTGTAAATTTCCCGAACTGGTTGTTTCTTTCTTTCAGGCCGGAAGGCGGAAAATGGCTTGATCTCGATGCCTATAAAATTTACGATTATACCCAAACCCTTGACATGAAACAGGGGATTTTAATTCGTGATATGCGTGTTGAGGATGATGAAGGACGGCGTACCCACATCGTCAGCAGGCGGTTTGTCAGTATGCATTATAAACACCGTGCAGGGTTGCAATGGAAAATTACACCTGAAAACTGGGAAGGCCGGATCGAAATACATACACAACTTGATGGTACGGTAAAAAACGATGGTGTGTCACGATACCGAAAACTTGAAAGTCAGCATTTAGAGCCGCTTGAAACAAAGCTGTCCGGAGAACATATTATGCTGTTGAAAACCCGCACAAACCAGTCAAAAATTGTAATGGCACAGGCTGCACGTACAAAGGTTTATGATGATGCGGGGGAGGTAGATGTGTCAATAACAAACCATAAACAAACAGATTTAATAGGTCAAAAACTGAAGTGTAATGTCCAAAAGGAAAAAACATATACCATAGAAAAAATCCTGGCACTGCATACATCCAAAGACAGAGCCATCAGTGAGCCCATGTTGGATTCAGAAAAAGAAATAAATCGATCCAGGCGTTTTGATGACATTTTATCAGACAATATTCTGTCGTATGCAAACTTGTGGCGCCGGGCCGATATTAACATACAGAACGGAGACAGAAATCAGCGTTTAGTCCGTCTGCATATCTTTCACATGCTGCAGACGGTGTCTTTTAATACCATTAATCTGGATGTAGGCGTGCCGGCCAGGGGATTACATGGCGAAGCCTACCGTGGTCATATCTTTTGGGATGAACTCTATATTTTCCCATACCTGAACATGCGGTTTCCTGAAATTACCCGTAGCCTGTTGATGTACAGGTATCATCGGCTGGGTGAAGCCCGATATGCAGCACGCAAAGCGGGGTATAAAGGCGCCATGTTCCCGTGGCAGAGCGGCAGCGACGGACGGGAAGAAACACAGGTGTTGCACCTGAACCCGAAATCCGGCAGATGGCTTCCCGATGATACGCATCTGCAAAGACACGTTAATGCTGCCATTGCTTATAATGTATGGAATTACTTTATTGCTACCGATGACCAGCATTTTTTGTCTTTTTTCGGCGCTAAAATATTCCTTGACATTGCAGCTTTCTGGGCCAGCAAGGCAATGTATAATATGGATAGAGAACGGTATGAGATTCATGGTGTTGTCGGTCCGGATGAATATCACACGTCGTATCCTGATACTGACAAACAAGGCCTTGATAACAATGCTTATACCAATGTGATGGTAGCATGGGTATTGCAGAAAGCACTTGATATCCTGAATATGATTGAGAAAAACCGCCGTGATGAATTGCTCAAAGAGCTTGACATTGATAATAAGGAATTGAAAGCATGGAAAGGAATAAGTACAAAAATGTTTGTCCCGTTTCATAATGATGAGACGATTATCAGCCAGTTTGAAGGATACGAAAAGTTAAAAGAATTTCCATGGAAAGAATATCGGAAAAAATACGATAACATTCAGCGGCTGGATAGAATTCTTGAAAGTGAAGGGGATAGCCCCAATTATTATAAAGCCAGCAAACAAGCCGATGTGTTGATGTTGCTGTATGTGTTTTCAAAAGATGAGCTGCAAGGCATTTTTGAGAAACTCGGTTACACATTGACTGATGATATGATAAAGCGAAATATTGATTATTACGGAGAACGCACATCTCATGGTTCCACGTTGAGCCGGTTTGTTTTTTCATGGATATTGATGAAATACGATAAGATGGAATCGTGGGAAGGTTTTGAAACCCTGTTGGTCAGTGATTTTGAAGATATCCAGGGCGGAACAACACCTGAAGGCATACACCTTGGTGCCATGGCAGGCTCATTAGACCTTGTGCAAAGAGGATTTGCAGGCCTGGAAGTAATGGATGATGTGTTGTGGATAAAGCCCAATTTGCCGGACACCATTAAACGCATCAAGTTGCGTGTCAAATATCATCGCCACTGGATAATGTTTACCGTAGAGCATGATAAACTTACAATATGCTTTGATGAAGGATGGAGCAACAAAGTCAACATCGGAGTGATTGATAGAGTGTATGAATTTGAACACGGTGAAGTGAAAGAATTTGACTTGTCTTAACTGAATTTTAGTTTTGATTTTAAATAAAAATGCTATATCTTGCACCCGAATTAATGTAAATACGGGCATTGAGGTATCCGAATTAGCGTAAATACAGATACCATGATGAATGTATTTTTGTAAATTTAGGCAGTATGATACCGAGAATTATAGAAAATCAAATCCAAAAAGCATTAAAAGGTGGTTTTGTGGTTGGTTTATTTGGTGCTCGACGAACTGGTAAAACAGTAATGATGAAATCAATTTACCGGCAATTGGATGCATCTGAAGTAATATATGTTCAGGGCGATGATCTTGATTCTGCAGGTTATTTATCATCACAACGTCTTAGCGTGTTGAAACGATTCGTTGGAAATAACAAATATTTATTTATTGACGAAGCACAAATGATACCTAAAATCGGGATAAATCTTAAATTACTCACCGATTCAATGCCTGAATTACGGATCTTTATTACAGGATCATCTTCTTTTTCCCTTGGAAAACAGATTGGTGAGCCTTTAACAGGAAGAAGCAAGTATTTTTATTTGTATCCATTGACTATTTCTGAAACATATTCGGATTATCTCTCCTACCGTAGTATGCTTCCGGAATATCTGATATATGGAACCTATCCTGCAGTGATAACTCTTAATAACATATCAGAAAAGAAAGACAGGCTTGAATCCATCAGAAACGGGTATTTATTAAAAGATGTTTTGGCATTGGATAATAACAAAGATAGTGGATTTGTTTTAAAACTACTTCAGTTAATTGCTTTACAAATTGGAAATGATGTATCTTTTTCTGAATTGGGACAAAACCTGAATGCACATAAAAAAACTATACAGCGTTACCTGAAAATTCTGGAAGAGGCTTTTGTTATATTCTCCTTGCATGGTTTTAGCCGAAACATGCGAAAAGAATACAGCAAAACGCCACGTTATTATTTTTGGGACAATGGTATCCGCAACATAGTGTTGAAAAATTTTAACGATTTAAATACCCGGGATGACACAGGCAAATTGTGGGAAAATTATTGTATATCAGAAATAATTAAAAAATCAGTATATGAAAAAAGAGATTCTATGTTTTATTTCTGGCGTACTTATGATAAACAGGAAATTGATTTGATAGAAAACAGAGGGGGAAAACTCTTCTCTTATGAATGCAAATGGAATCCGAATAAACAACCCAAAATTCCTGCAGGATTTAAAAAAGCGTATCCTGAAGCCAGGTATTTTGTTATTAATCCTGAAAATTTACCAGACTTTCTTCTGTGAATAATGTTGGATTAATTGTTAATTCTACATAAACGAATTGTGGATTTTTGTTTGAATCATATCCTTTCAATGCCTGAAATGCCTCTGTTGGATTGAATATCAACCAGGATGTTTCAATTTCTGTATAATCATTGATTTTCCAGTTGATGGATACTTCATTTTCCATGCCCATGTCTTTTTTGTTTGGAGTTAAATAGTTGGTATTTGCCAATCTGAAGTAATGCCAGGTATCTTTTATACTCAGGCTGTTTGAAATTCTATATCCGGCAAACAGGTAATAGTCCTCAAGCCCGCCGTAATTTGTGTGCGAAGGAATATTGCGAAAATAGTCCATGTGACCAAAAAAGCGGTGCCGGGCGCCATACAATACATCGAACAATTGGTCATTGCCTGTCCCGGGGTTTGAATCACCGGACAAATAGCTAAATCCTAGCCCCGGTTTGAATTTGCCAACACGATAAGACAGTTTTGCATCGGCAAGCCAGGCATTGATGGTGTTATTCTGCTTGTTTTTCCCGTATTGATAATACACATTGGACAGAAAATTCAAAGCATCGCCTGCGTAATTCACATAGATGCCGGATGTGTGCCTGAAATAAAGCTGTTCAGTGGTATCGGTTTGTGTTTTGCCGGAAGCAATATGCAGGAATGAAGCATGAAATTGTTCAGAAAATGTATGGTTTAACCACAAAAAATTGATTGATTTAATCCTTTGCGATGGGTAACAGTTATCAGCCAAAGAAGCATTGCTGTTCCACGAGGCACCTGCATGTAAATCCCACTTGTTAAGATGACCCTTGAACACAACAGCATCGTAAGCCAGTCCGTTTTGATTCCAGTTCCGGGCTGCAAGCAGCCGTTGATTATCATAAACCAACGGTTGACGGCCAACGGAAACATACCCGATATTGCCTGTCCTTATCTCAGCATACGCCTGGAAAAGGGTGAGTGAAGCATCATCACCATACACGCCCGTACTGCTTGCCAGTTGCTCATCTCCCCAGACACGCACATCCTGTGGACTAAAATACAGACGGAAATCTGGTGTTGAATACGTCAGATTAAGTCTTGTGCGTTGCGAAATGCAGCCAATCAAGGGATCCTTGACTTGTGCCGGATTCCGGTATCCATGCCGCAACTCAAATCTTGGACGGTATTCTGCATCTAAGCTAAGCTGAGCCAACGACGGGAAAGAAATGCTTAACAAAATGAAACAGGTGATGATGTTTTTCTCCATAACATCAGATGTTTTTACAGATGAATATTGAAAGTATCAAACAACATGGTTAGCATGTATGACAATCCAAAGGCGATGGCAGGAGAAACGACCCACATCACGAAAAAGCGGTTTACCTGTGTTTTTCTGAAAATGTGCCGTGCACCCATTTTGGCTACTCCAATCCCGATGATGGCTGCAACGTTGAGTTGAACCAGGGAGGTAGGGATGCCCCTCGTGATAGATGCAACAAGCAACAGACTAGCAGAGACAAAACTGATGATCACTGCTTCGAATCGCCCAAAAAGTATGATTTCTTTGCCTGTATTTTGCAGCAGTTTGTTGCCAAAAATGGAACTTCCGATGGCAAAACTCGGCGCAATAATCAATACTACAAGTATCAATATGGTGGTGAAATTTGCTGACATGGGGTCTATTCCCAGTTCGTTGATGATCATTGTGGTTACAGGGCCTGCTGCGTTGCCAACATTGTTTGAGCCGATGGAAAAAGCGACATAACAGGCCATCAGAACGATGATGCCTTTCAGCACCGGGTTTCTGTTTAATTTTGAAGACATTGTCCAGCCACGCTTTCGTATGGGTTTATACAGAAATTTTCCCAGCAGAAAACAAATAGCAAATGAAAGTACCGGCATAATCAGCCAGGTAGGAATGATCTCAACGAACAGTTTGTGGGTGTTGAGTTCGTGATAATAGGCTGCAGGAGCCACTACTGCCATTACTGTAGCCTGGCTTGTGGACTGCGGAATGCCAAAGGTATTTGCCAGGAGCAATGCCATGGCCACAGAGAAAAGAATGATGCTGACTATCGTTAAATCCATATACTCCCCGGGTAATAAGCCTTTTCCAATGGTTGTGGCAGTTCCTTTTCCTGCCACAATGGCTCCCAGAAATACCATAACACCAAATAAACCTGGCACAATGTTACGGCGTATAACATTGGCTCCCACAGCAGCCGAAAAAGAAGGAGCGGTACCGCTGCCACCCATGTTAATTGCTAAGAATATGGATATGATGAGCGGTACCAAAATAATGCTGAATAGCGGTGACAACATATTATGTAAAAATTTGGTTACACACAAAGTAAATTATCCCGCTAACAGGTTTTATCCGTGATTTATCCTATTTTAAAAATAAGGAAATGTACGTAACAATACGTTTTTATACGTAGCCTCATGAATAACATAGTTTGCTTTAAAATAACGTTTGTTTTGAAATTGCCATTGAACACGTGAAGAAAATCCAAAGCTCAAAATAATGTGTTAGGTGTTAGGGGTTAGGTCGTGAGACTCCTTTATCCCTAACACCTAACACCTTATTTTGAACTTTATACAGTAATTCCTAAAAGCACAAATTTTTAATCTATCAACAATGCATTGGATTAGACCCACGCGGTTTATATGTTTACTATTCCGTGTTTTATAGCGTACATTACCAGTCCGGCTGTGTTGTTTGTCCCTGTTTTAATGAGTATGTTTTCCCGGTGTTTGTCAACAGTGCGTTTGCTGATATACAATTTGTTCCCGATTTCCTGGTTTGAAAGCCCTTTGCAAATCAGATAAAGAACCTCTGTTTCACGTTTGCTGAGTTTGCTGCCTGGCTTTTGCCCCGGCTTTTTGTATAGCTTGTTGACCATAGCATCCATGATATCGGATGAAAAATAACTGTGTCCTTCTGATACTGTCTTTATTGCCTGTTTGACTTCTTCAAAACGGGAATTTTTCAAAATAAAACCTGAAGCCCCTGCCTCAATCATAGAACTGTAATAATCCTCGCCGGCATACATACTAAGGGCAATCACATCAACATCAGGGTATTGTTCTTTGACCCGGATGGTGGTTTCAATGCCGTTTATGCCATCCATTTCGATGTCCATCAGAATGATGTTGGGTTGCCATGATTTCAATAAATTTAGACACGATGCCCCGTTATCAGCTTCACGTATTTCTATGATGTTTTCCATGCGTTCGAGCAATAACCGGATGCCTTCCCTGAACAACTGGTGATCGTCAACGAGGCATATTTTCAATTTTTTCATAAGGCCCTGATTTTGATGTCTGCATAGAATCCTTTTCCCGGGCTGCTGTGTATGTTACATTCCCCATTCATGGACTTCACCCGCGATTCAATGTTGGATATGCCCATGCCTTCATGGATGGTGTTCATATCAAAACCTTTGCCATTATCAGAATATATAATCCGGAGGTCTTTTTGTTCAATCAGAACATGCAGCGTGGTTTCATCAGCCCTGGCATGTTGTACTGTGTTGTTCAATAACTCACAGACAATCCGGTATCCTGCCAATTCGGCTTTATGATTCAGGCGTTGGGTGCCGAGGTTTTCCTGTAATAATATCTGCAGCTCTTCGGTTTCATTGTATTTGGCGATGATACGATCAATAGCCCGTATCAAACCATAACTTTCCAGGATGTGTGGACTCATGAGGTTTGAAATTTGTTTCAGGCTTTCAATGGCTTCATCTATACCGGCTTCAGATTTTTTAATGACTTGTTCTGTATCATGTTTTTCTTTGTTCCCGTGAACCGAACTCAGCATCATTTTTACACTTGACAAAATCGGGCCAAGGCCATCATGAAGGGTACGGGCAAATTTACGTTTGTTTTTTTCTTCCGTTTGGATCACCGCGGATAACACTTTTGCTTCATGTTGTTTTTTTAGTTTGTCAAGCTCTGCCTGTGCTTCAAAGATACGGCGAATGAATATTGTGCCAATGAACACACAGAGTGAAATAACCACGCCTATCCAACTGCTTAACGGTGAATGTTGTGGCAATTCCGGCAAGGAATACACTTCGAACAATTCATAAATCTGGCGGAAAGCCATAAAAACAAACGCAATTGAAATCAGTATCCATGACACATTATATCGGGTTTTGCGAATAAGGCTTATGGCAAGTACCGTAGCTCCAATCTGAAGCAATACAGAGATAATAAGACCGACTTTAATCAGCATCATTCAATAGTTTTGCACAAAGATAAAAAAAACCGTGTTATACTAGAATAATCAGTTGGTAAAAACAAGAATATATGCGGGCAATTATAAAAAAGAGAGCAATCATTTAAATGGTAATGTCAAAGAATTCAACTATATTAGTGGAGCAAATGGCTTTAATTCAATTTTTAATAAATTATCTCAGAAAAAAATCAGTTATTGTGAAAAAATTTTGTACATTTATAAATTAAAATTTACATATCATGGCAACAGTTGAAAAAATAAGAAAAGGACTAATAGAGAAAATTCTGTCAATTCAGAATAAGGACTTTTTAGAAGCTCTTGATAAATTAATTTCAACAAGTGCGTCTGATTCTGAACCAGCAAATTTAACTGACGAACAAAAAATGATGTTAAAAATGAGCGAGGATGACATTGTTAATGGAGAATTAATTTCGCAGGAGGAAATGGATAAACGCAATATGGAATGGTTAAACGCAATGTAATCTGGACAAAAACTGCCGACCTCCAGTTTGTGGGGGTTTTAGAATATTGGGTTAAAAGAAACAAATCTAATTCTTATTCAAAAAACTTGTAAAATTGGTTTCCAAAAGAACCAGGCAGGTAGCTAAAAATCCTTTTATGCACCAATCAACAAATTTTAAGGACATTAGAGTAGCCCCTATTGGCAATTTTAGCATTTATTACAAAATTACCGATGAGCATATTATCATTTCTGCTTTTTGGGATAATCGACAAGACCCTAAATCCTATTACCTTATTTTGAAGTTCCACTAATTTATTTTCAGGGGTGAGTACTGATATGATTATCACACATCCGTTTCCAGCACATACCCGTCACGGCGGACTACCATGGGGCCTTCGTAGCTGTTTTGCACGCCCAGTACCTTGGGTATATACAGCGAACTGACAATCCGGTATGCTGTTTCGTTTACCAGCACAGGCGTTTCCTGCCCGTTTTTCAGCATGAAATTAAAGGCTTCTTTGGGAGGAATGTTTTCACTGGTGCCCTTGTCAAGCAAAGCGGCCATATAATAAATGGTACGGATGCCTTGTGATATGTATTCGCCTGCTGCGCTGCCTGCCGAGCCGTGCAAACAGGATTTTGATGCTGTAAAACCCGGGAAGCCTGCTATCGGAATGTCTTCAGCAGCTGTGCCAATGTACAGAACGGTTTCCTTTAGCAGGGGAAGCAGCTTTTTGCTGATTTCCAGCGGGGCAAAGCAATTGATTTGCATAATGTCTGCCTCGTTGGGAATATCTTGCTTATTGAGGTCTTCGCTGATGCCCGATGCATGAACAAGGTAATGCAGTGTATCCGTTTTAGTGAATATGGTATCAACTAGGGTGTTGAGGTCTTCTTTATTTGTAAAATCTGCACGGATATACGTGGCTTTTCCCCCTTGTTTCCTGACATCCTCAGCGAGTTTTGCTGCTGCTTTTTCATTATGGGCATAATGCAGAAACAAATTGGCGCCCCTTTTGCCCATTTCCAATGCTATTTCTGAGCCCATGGCACCGGTGCTTCCGGTTATCAGGCAGGTTTTTCCTGCCAGGTCTTTTGTATGCAGTACAGATGCTTTGGTCTGGTGTGTTTCCGGCACCAGGTAACTGAAAGCCCCGTATTTGCCGCCAACACCCGCTACGGCACTCAGGATCTTCATCCCCGGTTTCAATTTGTTTTCATCATGCAGCAAGGATAACCCTATTGGAATGGTGGCCCCTGATACATTACCATACAATTTTTGAGCATCAGTATATAGCTGTTTGTCAGTGAATCCAATGTTTTTTGCTGTTGGGATAAGGATGGCATTTCCGGTTTGGTGTGGCACAAACAAATCAACAGAGGTGGTTTTCCATCCTGTGGTTTGTAGCATATCACTGCCGGCTTTGCTCATGTTGACAATGGCCCTGTCTTTGATTACGGAATCTTCCATGTACAAATTGCTTGCTTTGTCAACACCCACAAAATCCACCATGTGCATGTCCTGAAAGTTGCTGATGTGCAAGAGGCCTTCGCGTGTGTGTGATTCTGTACGGGTAAGCACTACGGCAGCAGCAGCATCACCAAAGGTGACCAGCGGTACAAATTTTACCCGCTCGGTAAGAAAATCCGACATGGTCTCGGTGTGGGCTACCACAACATGTTTTGCTTGAGGATGGGATTTCAGGTATTCCACGGCATGCTGAAGGTTCAGGTTGAATCCTGAGCAACCTGATGCGAGCGATATAGTGGGTGTGTTGTTGTCAAAATCCGTAAAGAAGGCTTTGATGGTGGCTGCAATGCCCGGTGCCTGCTCATGTGGTGATACGGTACTGACAAACCAGGCGGAAATGTCGCCTATTTGTAATCCCGCATCGCTGATGGCATTGTGAATGGACTTTACCCCAAGTTCGAGAGAGGTTTCGGCATAAAACAGTTTTTTGCGTACAGGTGGGAAAGGCCTGACATGCCGGCGTTTGAAAAACCCCATTTTGTAGCCTGCAAAATAATCAAAAGGGGAGACGTTGGGGTGTTTTTTCAGGAACGCCTGATAGTTGTCGCTGCGGATGATTTTGTCTTCCCTGAATCCTTTCAAAAATTCTTTCCTGATGGCTGCCATGATATCGGCATTGGTGATTTCATGCCTGCCGGCAGCGTGTCCGTATCCGCTGAAAATGAAATTGTTCATGATAAATCCTCCTTTAAATAGCCGTCACGTCGTACCATCAATGCCCCTTCGTAGTCGGCTTCAACGCCTTGTACTTTTGGCAGGTAAAGCGATTTTACCAGGTTGTCGGCGATTTTGTCCAGCTCGATGAGCCGGGTTTGACGTACAGATTGCATGGATGCACTTTTTTGTGCTTCGCTGAGTTTGCCCATCATCCCGCCGTCAATGATCCCGGGAATGTAATACACAACCCGTTTGTTGTGTTGATAATACCGTATTGCCAGGTCAACGGCATAGGCGTGAAGTGCCCTTTTTGAGGCCACATAGGCCGACGATCCGCTGAATAGGGCTTCTTCGGCAACAGAGCCAACAAAAAGCACGGTTTCTTTTATGTCATCAAACAAGGTTTCAATAATGATACGCGCAGCCCGGTGGTTGACGTGTTCCACTTCCTGCATTTCTTTGTCAGTGACTTCCGAAGCACGTTTTAAATTTCCGGTGGCTGCTGCGATGTGAATCACGTAATCGGGAGCTATTCCCTGTGATTTTATGTTTTTGGCCATGTTTTCCACCTCCTCCGCGTTGGACAGGTCAGCTTTCAGGTACTGTATGTTTCCGGTATATTGTTTAAGTTTGTCTTTCAATCCGGCCACTTTTTTATCATCACGATAATGCAACAATAAATTGGCCTGTTGCTCAGCCAGGTTTTCGATGGTTTTATGAGCCAAATCGCCGGTACTTCCGGTGATAAAAACTGTTTTCCCCTCCAGCATGCTGCCGTTGGAATCAAATGTTACCGTCTCAGGTACAATGTATGAAAACCCACCGTATTCACCACCAAGGCCGGCAACGGATGTCAGAATGTGCATGCCGGGTTTAAGTTTTCCGTTGGTGAGCAGTTCATGATAGGATGCCGGTACCGAAGCACCGGAAAGATTTCCATAGTTTAACTGTACATCTTGGCAACATTTTTCATCGGGAATCCGGGCGGCTTTTATCACCGATTTGACAATGGCATGCCCGGTTTGGTGGGGGATGTAGTAATCATAATCAGCGGGTTGTTTGTTGTCTTTTTCACTGATCTCCGTGGCCACATTTACCATGTTTGGCACAGCCCTGCTCTTCACTACACGGGGCTCCATGTACAGATTCCCGTATTTATCCGCACCCAGGAAATCAATCATACGCAAATCTTCATAATTGCAGATGTGTTGTACACCAACGGGTTGTTTTGTTTCAATGCGTGATAAAACAACGGCTGATGCTGCATCGCCAAAGCTGGTCAAAGGGACAAAATCTTTTTCATTGCACAGCAACTCAGACATGACCTCCGTATGGACAATCAGAATGTGTTTCATGTTGGGATGCTGTTTCATTTTTTGAATGGCCAGTTCCAGGTTGATGTTGAATCCCACACAGGCTGATGTGAGGCTGTGTGTTGGGGTTTGATTGTTGAAAGGCACAAAATAACATTTTAGCGTGGCTGCCAGGCCGGGGGCTTTTTCATGGGCTGTGGCCGTACTTACCATCCACATGTCGATGTCTTGCGGGAACAATCCGGCCTTGTCAATGGCTTGCCGTGATGCTTTTATGGCGAGGTCAAGGCTGTTGTCGGCTTTGGGGTAAGATTTTTTTGCAGGCGGAAAAGGCACCACATGCCGGCGGTCGCGAAATCCCATCTTGTGTTCTGCCATGAATGAAAAAGGCTTGAGTTTTCCGCCTTGCTCAAGGTACGCATTATAGGATTCCCCCTGTTCAACACGGATTTTGTTGAACCCGTATAGGAAGCCTTCATCAATGGCCTGTTCAATTTGTTGGTTGGTGATGGTATATTGCCCGGGGACAAAACCGGTGCCTGAAAAAACATAACGTTCCATAATACTAGTTTTCATTTTTTCTCTGCTCAAAAAACGCGTTCATTTTATCCCTGCCTTCTTTTTCAAGCAGGTGTCCGAACAGTTTGGATTCGTTTTCAAACGCCCTGGTGCGTTCAGGAATGTGAAGGTATGCACCGGTCTGTTTGATGTGTGATTTTATTTTTACCAGCGTATCTGTGTGTATTGCCTGCAGTTTTTGTTTATATACGGCTTTGAATTTTTCCATGTCTTCATCCCTGACAATATCCTGTATCAGTCCGCATGAATAGGCTTCGGTGGGAGTCATTATCTTTTGGTATGTCATGATGTATAATAACTGCGATAGGTTCGTTTTTTCCAGGAACCGGATGGTACCACCACCCGCAGGAATAATGCCATAGCGCATCTCAGGGAGGGCAAATTTTGCTTTATCCCCGGCGATACATACGTCGCAGCACAGGCCTAATTCCAATCCGCCACCAAAGGCAATGCCCTGTACAAGGCTAATGGTAAGAAAGGGAAGTGATTCAATGCGGTTGAAAATATCCTGGATCATTGTGGATGCCTTGCATCCTTCTGATTCATTCATTTTTGCCATGTACTGAAGGTCACCACCAGCAGAAAAAACATCGGGAGTGCCTGTTATGAACAGGGCCTTGATGTCCTTGTTTTTTTCCAGTTTTGAAATGTTCTCGCTAAGCTCCTGGAGCAACACAGAATCCAGCGCATTCATTTTTTCTGGCTTGTGGATGTGCAGGTCGGCAATCTTGTCTTGTATTTGTAGATTGATGAATTGATGTTCCATACAGCAATGTTTTATCAAGGATGTAAAGATACAGATTTCGTTTTGTAAAGTAAAATGCCCGTATTTTTTCTTTGTTGTTATGACAAAAGAATTTATATACGGCTGCGATTCAGAAAACAAAACAGAACCCCAAAAAGAAATGCGTATGAAAAAAGTAGTGTTATTGACAGGAGAAGGCTTCCAGGATGCTGAAGCGTATATGCCACTTGGTTACCTGACAAACCGTGGTGTAGAAGTGACTGTTGCAGGCGTGGAGAAAACTCGCTCCATCGTCAGCTTGCCACTTCCCCCGCGCAAGGTGGGAGGCTGGCAGCCCGTATGCTGCGATGTGTTGGTGTTGTGTGTTTTTCAGGAGCGACGGGAGAAGCTCCCTGAAGACACTAACAACACCCACAGAGCAGCGTGCGGCTATAAGCCGTACACCGACCCTGAACGGGTCCTATATCGCTAAGCGAGCGATTCGCTTAGCGATATAGAACCCGTTCAGGGATGTGCCCAAATAAATATCCACTTTATTCCATCATGTCCATGAAAATTTATAATTTTAGGCTTTAACCCATAAAAATCGTTTTGTATGCTATTGCTGAAAAATATTAAATCGCTTGTTGGTATTGATGAAAGTGGAAAACTGTGGCGTGCCGGAAAAGACATGGCTGATGTGACATGCATTGATGATGCCTGGTTGTTGATTGAAGGAGAACGCATCAAGGATTACGGCAGCATGGAGGAACTGGAAAACAATGCGCATGTTAATTCCGCGGATGAGCTTATCGAGCTGGATGTACCCGGCAGGATGGTTTTTCCCTCTTTTTGTGATTCACATACGCACATTGTGTTTGCCGGCAGCCGTGAAATTGAGTATGTTGATAAGATTAAAGGATTGAGTTATGAAGAGATTGCCAAACATGGCGGCGGCATTTTAAATTCTGCTAAACTGTTGCATAATACCAGCGAAGCAGATTTGTATGAACAATCCATGTGTCGTGTGGACGAAATTATGATGCAGGGTACCGGTGCTGTGGAAATCAAAAGCGGTTACGGCCTGAATCCTGAGGATGAGTTGAAAATGTTGCGGGTAATCAGGCGTATTAAAGACGCTTCCCCGATTGCAGTGAAATCTACCTTTCTTGGGGCGCATGCTGTGCCCGCTGAATACAAAGGTAGGCAAAGCGATTATGTGGACATGGTTATCAATGAAATGATTCCCGTTGTGGCAGCCGAAAACCTGGCCGATTATATTGATGTGTTTTGTGATAAAGGCTTTTTTACGGTAGAAGAAACCGACCGTATCCTTATGGCCGGCATGAAATACGGACTTAAACCAAAAATACATGCCAATGAGCTTGCCAAATCGGGTGGCATACAGGTTGGTGTGAAATACGATGCCTTGTCGGTGGATCATATTGAATATACGGAACAGGCTGAGATGCAGGTATTAAAAGAATCGGGTACGATGCCTACTGTGTTGCCGGGAGCTGCTTTTTTCCTGAATATGCCTTATGCCCCTGCACGTGAGATGATTGACTATGGTTTGCCGGTGGCTTTTGCGTCGGATTATAACCCGGGTTCCTCACCAACAGGAAACATGAAACTGATGACATCGTTTGCCTGTGTGAATTACCGACTCACCCCGGATGAGGTCTTGAATGCTACTACCATTAACACAGCTTATGCCATGGGGTTGAGTGAGCAATACGGAAGCATCACGAGGGGAAAACAGGCCAATGTGTATCTCACAAAAGAAATCCCGTCGCGGCATTTCATGCCGTATGCTTATGGCAGCGATTTGATTGATACTGTTATACTGAATGGGAAAATCATTGAAAAAAGCAGATTTTTACAGTCGATATGAAAGACAAGCACAAGAGAAATCTATCGCAAAAAATAGCGGAAGCCAACCGGATTATTGAGCAGGAAAAAAAAGATCTGTTGCAGATGTTTACTACTGAAGACACTGAAAAATTTGCAAATCCGAAAGATTTTCTGCCCATGTATGAAGAGGATACCAAGTACCGGATCAGGGA
The DNA here is from genome assembly GCA_034721855.1 of Bacteroidota bacterium. GTDB lineage: Bacteria > Bacteroidota > Bacteroidia > Bacteroidales > ML635J-15 > JAQIBY01. Next base: position 2,490 of record JAYENB010000301.1, on the reverse strand, counting down.
CCTGGATTTGCCGGAAGCATATTTAAAACACTTTCTGAACAAAGTATGCGAAATCTATGGTCCGTTTTCAGAGGATCAACCCAACAAAAAAGAAAAGTATTACGGGAATGATTTTTATACAAGACATTAAATTTTCATAATTTTGGCTGTATTTCGACAAGCTCAGTGCAGCGCAATACGGCGCACTCGGTATAGCCATTAGTTTAGCAAAATGATTTTTTTGGAAGAAAAGAATTATTAGAAGTTCCCTTCAACAGAGGGTGGTTAATAAATTCATCCTATCATTAAAAAATTTGGGTATAATTATTGCATATCTTTGCTAAAGATGATGAATTGATAAAAATATGAAACACATTAGAACATATTGGTTTGTTTTTGTTTTGCTGGCTTTTTTTGCTTGTAACAGCAATGAAGATGAATACACCATTATTTTTGAAAACACAGAAGACCGGGAAAACAACATTGCCTATGAGTCAGGCAGGCTTGTAACGGTACATGATATCTCTGTGGAGGTAAATATGCCTGTAATGATCAGCTTTTTGGATGAATCCATTGATGCGCATAATTGGCTGAATATGGAAGCGGAAACATACTGTGAATCTTATGGCATTATTTATAAAACCACTGAATATAAACATTATCCGCATGTGCTGAAAACCAAATTCATTCGGTATAGTGATAAAAGCGGGAATGTCCATAAAGTGGATGTGTCTGATATGGCAGCATCCTACAACAATGGTTTTATCATGATGAAACCTGATACCTTGCCTGTTTTTATGCCATGGGATACAAGTTCCATCCATTTTGATGCTCCGGCAGCAGAAGCCTATTATCAGTTTACATACGATGATGATAACCCTGACGACATCAATTACATGGCTGAAGACTATATCCGTATGTTCCCCGAGATGAAATCAACCATAAACGAAACCTATAATTTCAATGATATTACCATTCAGATGAGAAGCCGTAATTTTGACTTACAACTGGAAACAGGATTGAGTAACCACTCTATCGTTGAATCTTTTTACACATTTAAGTACTTGGTTGAAAACGACCAGCCTGAAATGATCGCTCATAATATGATTTCTTATCCGTTGAAAGTCAAATCTGGAAACAATGCGTTTTTTATCAATACCCCAACAGAGTTTATTAATGAATACAAAAACATTATAAAAACTGACCTGAAAAACACCATTGATGAATCTACGATTTTTAATTTGAAGCCTGACAAAGCCGGATTTATGCTCAATGATAGAGCCGTTTATTTTAAAAACAAAAAAGAGGGTATCATGATTACGCATATAAAAAATAATCAATAACGTATCTTTATATCCTGAGAATTTTGCATATTTATCCTAAAACAGGAATACTTATGAAAAAGAATATATATACTTTCATGGTTCTGATAAGCTTAAGTTTAATGTCTTATTATCCGGTTAAGGCTCAGGGTAAATTAAAGTTGTTAAACGGGAAAGAACTTCACATTGAAAAATACATGATTGACACTTCTGCTTCAATGTTTTATTACAAACTGAAATTGCCATCAGGGAAATTAAAAAAACATGCTGTAATGACTGATGATATATTTTCATTGATTGACAGCACAGGACTGGAACAGATTTTGTACACATCTTCCGATACAAGTGATCTGAGTGTTAATGAAATGCGACATTATGTCAAGGGGTATGGTACCGCCAACAGAGAGCATGAGCCCTGGTGGGCTATGGCCGGTGGTTTTGCTATGGGAGCAGGGGGGATGATGGTGTCAAAAAACCCATTTTTCAGCCCGCTTATTCCGGTTGCTTATGTGGGAAGCATTGCTCTTGTAAAACCTGATAAAAGCTGTATTGTATGGGAACATCCGGAATTTGAAGGAGATGAAGACTTTATATATGCATATCAGCGTTCTGCCCGGAACAAAAACATGAAATATGCCATCATCGGTTCTGCAGAAGGCATTGTTGTTGGGGCGCTTATTGGCATACTGACAGGATACTACAATTAATTGCATGCCTTCCCCTGTTTGTGTTTTGCTACATCACAACATATATGGCGGATGTGATTTCCCACGAGGGAATAACAATAATTAGAGTCTGTCAATAAAGTCAGTGTCTAGTATAGTGTCTGTCCATAATGTCCGATTTCTGCGTTACGCTCGTATTTAAAACAGTCATTTACAAAAGTAAACTCCTTGGTTTTAAATACTTCGCAAGCCTTGAACTCGGACATTATGAATTAGACACTGACTCTATTGACAAGCACTAGTATAGCGTTTCTTAATTAACATAACTTGTCCGGCGTAAACTTGTCCGGCGTAATGAAGTGAAGACGGATGAAGTGAAGACGGATGAAATGAAGATGGATGAAATGAAGACGGATAAATTTACGCTGGACAAGTTTTGGAACTTGTTGTTTGAATTTTGATTTTTCATCATTTGAATTTGTTTAGTATTTAATATCTTAGATTTTATTTTGTGACATATTTTG
>JAYENB010000300.1:0-8075 GCA_034721855.1 Bacteroidota bacterium | reverse complement strand
ATTAGGTCAATTAGGTCAATTAGAAATTATAAAAATGTATAAACTAAGAAATTGATGTTAAATAAATATACTGTGAATGGTTACGAAAATTCAAAAAATATAGTACCACTCAAATTCCCAAAAGCTTTTTTCAGCATAGGTATTTGAACCTCCCAAGACTTGTTCTGATTTAATGTGGAATCAAATTGATTGGATAGAGTAATTTCTCCAATAATCTATTCAGTAGTTTTTGCTACAAAATTTTGAATACGTTCTTTATAATAATAATTCAGCATGAAATTTTGAGTTGTCTTTTTTGTATATATCCCAAGTCTTTTATCCCGCAAGATAAAAAAATTATGTGAAAAACACAGGATGGTGGGCACAATTTTGTGGCGGGGGTGCGCTGGATTCACAGGCACAACATCGTTAAAACGGGGGGCATGGTAAGGGCATGGGCTGCAAGATGCAGGGGCAAGCCAGGGAATGCACATCAATTCAAAAAATATTTGAACAACGAGGGGTGGATCAGATGAATGTCGTCTGTGGGTTCATCCGGCCGGTCGTAATGGTTTTCGGTAATATGGTACAGGATAGTGTAAATGTCTTCCTTTTCAAGTGCATTGGCCGGAATCCCACTCAGCAAGGCTTTGAAATCTTCAAGTTCCTCTGTGCTCAGCAGGATGGATAACGTGGTGCCATGTATGGGAATGCGTACTTTACGGCGGTAAAAACTGTTTTTGTTTATTTTTTTGAAATAACTCCCATCTATGTTTTTTGCAAAGGATTTCAGCATTTTCAACTGCAATATTGACAGCTTCCATGACAGATTGCCGAATTCAATGATGATGTCATTGTCCGGTATCCGGCGAATCACCTGGCCTTTATCTGTGCTGTATATGCGTGTATTCATAATCTGTCTCCGTTATTTAAATGGGATGCTACTTTTCAATAGAACAATAAATATGCCAATGTGTTTATATTTACAGGAAAGGGCTGGTTATAAACAGGCCTGGTATAACTACTCAGTGATAAAATTAAAAAACCTTAACTATTCAGACGCATACAATTGTGCCCGACTGTTACCGCGGAGACGCTGAGAAATGACGATAGCGAGAAGGCACGATAGGGCAATGGGACGACAGCATGAATGTATGACATCGTGCTATCATACAATCGTGCTTTCGTGCTATCGTGGCTTTGCGACATTGTGACTTTGCGGTGAGGAGCTACTTTTGCTGACACTGATTAGTTCCGGCTTGGCATGTGTGAATTCTTTTATTATATTAGCGGGATGGAAAAATATTACGACAAAGCTGCCCAAAAAATAAAGGAAGCAAGACATTGCATAGTGTTTACCGGGGCGGGCATTTCCACAGAAAGTGGTGTGCCTCCGTTTCGCGGTAAGGATGGGCTATGGAACAAATATGACCCTGAAGTATTGGAATTATCGTATTTCAAAAACAACACACAAAACTCATGGGATGTCATCAAAAAGATCTTTTATGACTATTTTGGTAAAGCCAAACCCAATCCGGCGCATAACATACTGGCAAAGTGGGAACAGCAAGGATTGATAAAAACCATCATCACCCAAAACATTGACAATTTGCATACCGACGCAGGCAGCAAAAACGTGCTGGAATTTCACGGCACATCAGGTTCATTTGTTTGTATGGGGTGTGGCAAAACCGTACCAACATCAGATATAGAGCTCACTGAAAAAGCGCCTGTATGTAATGATTGTGGACAGTTAATGAAACCAAATTTCATCTTTTTTGGTGAACGCATCCCTGAACCGGCAGGGTCATTGTCTTTTGAAGAAGCAAAAAAAGCCGATGTGTGTGTTATCATTGGTTCTACCGGTGAAATTATACCTGCATCATGGGTGCCTCATGAAGCTAAAAAATACGGTGCGTATATCATTGAAGTTAACATTGGAACCACCGCCTTTACCAGTCAGATTACAGATTTGTACCTTGCCACCAAAGCATCTGAAGCATTGACGGAAATTGACAACAGAATGTGATTCCGGTGGAACTTTTTTACTGGTTTTTCAGATACGTGTTCAGCTCTTCTTTTGATGCATCGGATTCAAACATGGACAACACAGTATCATAATGCTTCTGGTCTTTGGTGTATTTGTAAGCGTATTTTGCCACGTTCAAGCGCGAGTTTTCGTATTCAAAGCTTTTGATGATGCGGATGATTTGTTCCGTGGTAAAGCATTTATTGAGTTTGATGATTTTCTTGGCTTCAACAAGTCGGTCACTTTCCATTTTTATTTCCATCAACACGGTGATGATTTCATTCATTTCACGCGTTGGCACTTTACATTCAACGCTTGCCTTGCTTGTGTCTTTTTGTTGCAGCGAATCCGGCAGGGGCTTGATGAGCTTTTCAATCGTGTTGTGAATGTTCTGTGCATAATTGATGGTGTCTTTTTTCGCTTTCTCTTTAAGTTTAAATAGCACGGGGCCCTGCGTGATGCCAAGCATTTCATTCATGCTTTTTTTGTTTTCTTTTGATGCAAGCAATTGTTTTACATAAGCAAAATTATCTGCATCATAAACATAATCATAGGTCGTAGTAAAAAGACTGTATCTCATTTCTTCATCCAAAATGGTATTGCCGATTTTCATGATCTGGGCTGTGGAAAGGCAGTTTTTTTTGGCGATGTTTTTGGCCATGCTTGTCTTATCTTCCATGGTCTGAATACTTTTGAGCGTATCTAGTATGCGTTGAAACTGTCCGCTTGATATGGGATTCCCGCAATTGGTGTTCACATTGTCGTATGTGGATACATCCGGGTAATTGAGATCATCGGATATGATTTTGTGTTTCTTGTTTGCTGCATAGCTTTTTGAAACATTCAGGGTTTTGCTTTTATCTGATCTGCGTTGAGAACTTGCCAGGTACCGGGAAGTATAATTTCTCACGGCATCTGCAAAACGAAACGCGGTGGATTTTAATTCAAAAGCATCAAGCACGGTATAATAATGGCGTGGATTCACTGCATGTTCAAAGGCCAGGAGTGCAAACTGGTACCTTAAATTGTCCTGGGGCAACATGAGGGCCATTTCCTGTATCTGCCCGACAAAGAAATATTCCTTTTCAGCCACTTTCATGGCAAATTCCATTTTTCCGGCAGGTGTTTTAATCATTTGCAACTCTTCAAGGTAAGATTCGAATTTGCTTTGGTCCATCACCTGTTGAGCGTGAAGGGCAGACAGGGAAAACAAAAAGATGACCACGTAAGAAACAAATGTTTTCATTGTAATTTGATTTAAATATGCCTTAATCTGTAATAGTGCATTTGTTTACTGATGCAATATAGCAAAAGTTAAGTCATAATTCTTGCAGAGAAAGATAAAATATCAACAATGTTAATAACAATTTTCCGGGCTGAAAAAACCATCATTGGCTGTTTTTCAGCCACTTGTCAAGCCAGCCTTTGAATTCACGTTGCCACAGGATCGCGTTTTGGGGTTGCAGCACAAAGTGAGATTCTTCCGGAAAAACCAGCAATTTGGCAGGCACATCGTTCAAACGGGCAGCGTTGAAAGCCTGTACACTTTCGGTATAAGGGATGCGGAAATCGTATTCGCCAGTAATCATCATGATGGGCGTATCCCACTTGTCCACAAATTTGTGTGGTGATTGTGCGTAAGTGCGTTGAGCTACAGGGTTATTTTTTTCCCAGTAAGCGCCGCCCAAATCTTTGTTGACAAACCAGTATTCTTCAGTGGCATTGTACATGCTTTCAAGGTTAAACATCCCGCAGTGGGATATAAAAGCGGAAAAACGGCCATCGTGATGCCCGGCGAGCCAATACACGGAAAAACCTCCATAACTTGCACCCACAGCACCGATGTTGTCTTCATCAATGTAATCTTTGGTTTTAAAGGCATCCACGGCAGAAAAATAATCTTTCATGTTTTGGCCGGGGTAGTCTCCCGATATTTGTTCGTTCCATTCGGAGCCAAACGTGGGCAAACCACGGCGGTTTGGTGCAATTACCACATACCCGTTGGCTGCCATGATCTGAAAGTTCCACCTGTAAGAAAAGAACTGGGACACGGCGCTTTGCGGCCCACCCTGGCAATACAGGATGGCGGGATAGGTTTTGGTTTCATCAAATCCGGGGGGCAATATTTCCCAAACGAGCATTTGTTTGCCGTCGGTGGTTTCTACCCATGCTTTACGTACCTTACCCATTTCGATGTTGTCATAAATATGCTTGTTGACTTCTGTCAGTTGTTTTGCGCTGCCTTCTTTGTTAAAAATAAACAACTCTTTTGCCATGTCCATGGCTGTTTTATGAGCAAGCATCGTTTCCCCTTGCAATTCAAGGCCGGAATAATTGTGCCGTCCCTCTGTCAGTTGGGTAATCACATCTGAATCCAGTGAAATACTAAAAACCTGGTATGTTGCTTCTGTTCCGGATATAAAATATATCTTTTTGTCATCATCTGACCAGTTGATTGAAGATACTGACTCATCGAATTGTTCCGTATGATTGGTCAGCGTTCCGGTTTCAAAATCGTACACCACAAGGCGGGCTCTGTCGGATTCATACCGGGATTGGTTCATCTGCTCCCATGCAAGTTTGCTTCCGTCATTGGAAAAAACCGGGTGTAAATCATACCCGGGATTGGGAGCGCTCAGGTTGTCGGTATTGCCACTTTCGCAATCGTACAGATACACATCTGAATTAGTGCTTACGCTGTATTGTACGCCATTCATTTTTTTGCAGACATAAGCAATTTTTTTGGCGTTGGGGCTCCAGGCGATGTCAGAATAATCGAAATAAGGGCTCAACGGAGCGTCAAAATCTTCTCCTTCAAGGATGTCTTTGCCTGTTTCAATCACATCTTCACCACATTCTGCCACAAAAATATGCGAACGGGTGCCGTCATCCCAGTGATTCCAGTGCCTGTACATTAAATCAGTGGCAATATGCACATTGGTTTCCGGCAGGTCCGGGTATTTGTCAATGGGCATGTCATTCATTTTAACATCTTGGCAATACAGGATTTTTTTACCATTGGGTGCTACGGAAAAATAATTGATGCCCCCTTCTATTTGGCTCCTGATTTCTTTATTGGCACCATCAGCATCCATCATCCAAAGCTGTGTTCCGGATGTATCTGCAGACAGGTACGCTATGGATTTTCCGTCTTGTATCCATTGCGGTGAATGGCAGGAGCTTTCGCCGGAGGTGAGTTGCTGAGGTTCTCCTTCTTCGGTTGAAATACTGTAAATGTGCGTCAATCCCGTATTTTCTTCCACGGAGTACTTTGTCATCGAAAAAACAACGGTGTTAGCATCGGGAGAAAGGTGAGCACTGCCAATACGATTAAATTTCCACAACACTTCGGGCGTGAGTATGCCGGTTTCAATTTCTGCCTCCGTCAGGCTGTTGTCAATTTCCAAAGGCGATTCATCGTTTTGTTGTTGCTGTCCGGCATCACAGGAAAAAATAAAAGCGAGGGACAAAACAAGCATTACATTTACATAGTTTTTCATAAGGGTATGTTTTAAATTTATATTTACAAATCAGTTAATAAGGGTTAAAATCGGTTACTTATGAGAAGTCGGTGTTTTAGGAAATAAAACATATCGCAACCGTTTTTAACTGTTTAGGTACCCAATTCATCTTAACATCCATTATTGTCTATCCAGTTCATTCAGTGCTTCAATAGCCAGGGGATAATTTTCCCGGTATTCCAGAGCTTTGTTGTATTCGGCACGGGCTTTCTCTGTTTTGCCCAACAATTCATACGCATATCCCCGGTTGTAATAGGCTTTGTAAGAAACAGAATCAATTTTAAGGGCTTCATTAAACCCCTCAATGGCTTTTTCATAATCGTTTTGATACACCAGGGCAATATATGCTTTGTTATAGTGTGCACCATAGTGCAAACTGTCAACTTCGCTGATGATGTAATTATAATGATATAAAGCGCTGTCAATTTGATCATGCTGTTGAAAATAAAAACCTGAGTTGTAGTGCAATTCGATGTTTCCCGGAGCTTGCCTCAGTCCTGACCTAAAATACTCAATCGCCAGGGGATCGTTTGCATCGGAAAGCAATCGTCCCAACATCACATAAGCAGCAATGTGTTCTTTATCGTATTCAATGCATCGCTGAAATGCCTTAATGGCAAGGTCGGTTTTTTCTGTTTCACTGTAAATTAACCCCTGGATAAAATAAGTATCTGCATCCTGTAAGTTGCGGTTTTTAATTCCCCGGATGTAAGAAAGCGCCTGATTGTAATCTTTTACGTAATAATAGATCTGGGCAAGCCTCAACATGCTTTCTTTATCATTGGGATAAATAGTTAAACATGCATTGGCAACCTCTTTTGCTTTTCCGGATTGCCCTAAATGTATGTGTTGGTCAATCAAATCGTAGTATGTGGATTTTGTTAAGGAATCAAGTTTCAGAGCAACGTTGAGGTCAGAAATGGCTTTTTCTGTTTCTCCTTTTTCAATGTATAATTCTGCACGTTTTCTGAATAAATCCGCATTTCTGGGGGTGTTTCTGATTTCTTGAGACAATTGGTTGATGTTCATATTATCCAGGGCAATATCATCTTTATTGTCCTGATGGTTCTGATTGTCACCTTTTTTGCCCTGATTACATGACAGAACAACGAGTAAGATGAAGCCAATGAACGGAACTATTTTTATATTTATTCCCATACTCTAATTTATCTGGCACCATTTGGTGTGTATAAAAAAACTACCTTTCTTAAGTAGTAATCAGTAAGCTGTAATCAGTAATTAGTAAGCTGTAAGCTGTTTACTACTTAATACTTACTACTTTTATCTCAAGAAAATTAATTTCTCAATTTCTTTATTATTTGTGATTTATTATTAACACTAATTAAGAGCTTAAAATGTTATTGCAGAATTAAGAATAAAGGCTTTTACTTTTTTTCTTTCAACTTTTCACGGATTTTTTGTTCAATTTCTTCGCACATTTCAGGATTGTCTTCCAACAACAATTTTACAGCATCCCTGCCTTGCCCCAATCGTGTTTCTCCATAAGAAAACCAGCTTCCGCTTTTGTTCAGAATGTCAAAATCCACACCAAGGTCAACAATTTCCCCGATTTTGGAAATCCCTTTGCCAAACATAATATCAAATTCAGCTTTACGGAATGGTGGCGCAAGTTTGTTTTTCACTACTTTTACCCTGGTTCGGTTTCCTGTAGCGTTGTTGGTGTCTTTAAGCTGGCCTGTCCTTCTGATATCCACACGTATTGTGGAATAAAACTTCAGGGCGTTTCCGCCGGTAGTTGTTTCAGGATTGCCAAACATCACACCAATTTTTTCCCTCAATTGATTGACAAAAATACAGGTAGTATGTGTCCTGTTGATATTGGCGGTAAGTTTACGCAATGCTTGTGACATTAATCGTGCCTGTAACCCCATTTTGGAATCACCCATATCACCTTCAATTTCAGCTTTTGGGGTAAGGGCAGCAACGGAATCAATGACAATAACGTCAATGGCTCCCGAACGGATGAGGTTATCAGTAATTTCAAGAGCTTGTTCGCCGTTGTCAGGCTGAGAAATGAACAAATTATCAACATCCACACCGAGGTTTTCAGCATAAAAACGGTCAAATGCATGTTCAGCATCAATAATGGCTGCAATGCCCCCATTTTTTTGTGCTTCGGCAATGGCATGAATGGCCAGTGTTGTTTTACCTGATGATTCAGGGCCGTATATTTCAACAACCCTACCGCGCGGATATCCGCCTATACCCAGGGCATGGTCAAGCGATATCGATCCTGAAGATATTACCGGAACATTTTCAACTACCTGATCACCAAGTTTCATAATGGAGCCTTTGCCAAAGTCTTTTTCAATTTTGCCAACAGCAAGTTGCATGGCTTTTAATTTTTCTGATTTTTGGTCTTGTTTCTTTTTATTGTCTGCCATAATCGTTAATTTATTTTTTACAATATCTGATTTGTGTGATTTTTTGATTCAACTTTTCGAAAAATTTGCATAATGACACCATTTTCATCAATCACAAATGTAATTCTTTTATGCCTTCTGCTTTTTTTTTGAACATATGTG
>JAYENB010000299.1:0-1599 GCA_034721855.1 Bacteroidota bacterium | reverse complement strand
TACAACACTGAATTGCCCTGTTTGAATTTCATACCGGCCGCCGTACCAATCTTATTGGGCAACATGGTACAATTTTCAGGAACATAAGCCTGTTCAAGGTTGTTTTTATTGACTTCTAACCCTCTTTTTTTGACAAAAGCCTCCACCTCGCTGTACATTTCATCTGAAAACACCAGCCGGGTATCAAAATAAGAGCACAAACTTTCTTTGGTGATGTCATCGTTTGTCGGGCCAATGCCTCCGGTCATGATAACCACGGAAGCCGTTTTCAGGGCTTCATCCAAAGCCTGATGAATATCATCCTCCCTGTCCCTTATCACGATGGTTTTATCCACAGTGATGCCTATTTTATTCAGCTCATTGCCCAGCCAGGCAGCATTGGTATTCACCACCTGCCCGATGAGAATTTCATCACCTATGTTTATAATTACTGCTTTCACAATTCATGTTTTAGATTTTGCTAGAAATACAGCTTACATTTAAAAGCATCAAATAGGAGACGGAAGTCCGTAGTCGAATTTTTAATATGTGCAACACTTACAACTCCGGACTTCCGACTTCGGTCTTCGGACTTTATATATAATCACCTCACATTATTCCACCCTTAGAATACAAGCACGACTTTATGGACAATCACTATTTTTCTGAAACAATCAGACGTTCCTTAAACGGCAAAAAGGTCATAAAATCAGCATGATGTACCAGGTAGGCTTCGGTGCTGCGTTTTACCATATTGCCTTCGCCTGCATGGGTAGCTATGATATGGCACACTTCGGCAGGCACATCACATGCTTCAGCAAGTGAAACACCGGAAAACGGGTGACGCAGGTATTTGCCATAATTGCCCTGAACGGCATTGCCATTATCATCCAGTACATATTCAAGCAATTTCCCTACATCGGCAAGGATGGCACCGGCAATCAACACATCCATGTCCACAGTCAGTTCACCGTGATAAAAGCTGTTGACTTTTTCACCGGCATCCCTGGCAATGTGTACCACTGATCGCTTGTGGTCCATAAACGTCACTTTCAAATCCGGGCCTGCCAGCAATGTGAAAGGAATCCGTTTGAGGTCATCGGCATCAAGCACACTGCGTTCAAGCGCCAGTGCCCATGTCTTGGTTACTTTTTCACGCAAATCTGCATCTTGTATCCATTCCAGTTCAGGCCACAAGGATTTAGCTTCATTCATGAAATCTTTCATAATGTATTGTTTTTTTGTTATTATTATCCTCAATATAATTTAACAAAAATATGAAATTGTCTGAAACAGAAAAACCTTTGTTCATCATTTGGCATATTTTTCTCATCACACCAATTTTTGCATTGTACTGGAATCAGGCAACTACACAAAACACCTGGATAAACATTGTACAGGCAAAGTGGACGTGATGATAAAAATTGACATCGGGGCTAACAGGACAGGCCTTCCCTCCACTGATTATAACCATATCCATGACGTAATAAAAAGCGTAACCATTCACAGTATATTTATTTAACATCAATTTCTTAGTTTATACATTTTTATAATTTCTAATTGACCTAATTGACCTAATTGACCTAATCAATACCCAAATCCCAATGTGTAAAATGTTAA
>JAYENB010000298.1:0-8161 GCA_034721855.1 Bacteroidota bacterium | reverse complement strand
AGAGTGTCAAGAGCTCCTATATGGAACGATGGCGGCACGTACGTTGATCCGGAGACCATTTGCATGGGTGAAGAAGTGCTTATGTGTGCATCGTATAGTACAGAGACTGTTACCTCCACATATTTTTCAGATACGATTCTGGAAAACAACGAAACAATGTATTTACCTGATGGCAGTGGTGTCTGTTATGAAACAAGCATCATACAAAATCAGTTTATACCGGGACAAACCATTGAGAATGCTTCCGATATCGTCGGAATATGCATGAATTTGGAACATTCGTACCTCAATGACCTGACAATGTACATTCAATGCCCGAGTGGTCAGTCCATTCAACTTGAAACCCAGGGTGGCGGAAGTACCCACCTGGGAGAACCCATTGACCCGGGTACTGGGCCAGGCATTGGATATGATTATTGTTTTACGCCTGATGCAATGCAAACCCTGGAAGAAGCAGCCTCAGGCGTTTCTACTGTGCCGGCAGGTGATTATGCCCCGTATGAATCATTCGATAATCTTATTGGGTGTCCTCTCAACGGCGAATGGACCATTTCTGTCTGTGATAACTGGGCCATTGATGATGGATACATATTTGGATGGTACATCGAATTTTATGAAAGTTTTTATTATGAAGAATGGAGTTATACCCCCCAATATACGCCCACAGAATGGTACGGTCTTTACGGTTCCGAAATGGATGAACCCACAGATCAGAATTGTGCAACAGGAACTTATTTGACAACAGATAATCCCACAGAAAACACACAACAACCCTTTGTTTTTATCCTTACCGATGATTTTGGTTGTGTACATGATACATCATTGTACGTTACCGTTGAAAATCAATCAGCCTGCTGTTATACACCTGATCCTGATGCAGGAATGAATGGTTTTGTTTGTGGTCCTTCCACAACCCTGGATGGAAGCAATCCGGCAGGGGGAAACGATGCATATTGGGAACAGGTAAGCGGCCCAGGTACCGTAAGTTTTACCGATGAAACCAACCCAACCACAAACGTTAACGTTGATATTTATGGCGAATACGAATTTGCCTGGATAGAAGAATACGAGGGAAACCCACTATGTGTTGGTTCAGATACAGTGGATTTTAGTTTCTATGAAATGCTGGATCCAACCATCACCCCAATACCCGATATGTGTGTTTCTGATGCCCCTGTTCAGCTTGAAATAGTCAGTGAAGGAACCATTACCACAAGTCCCAACATTGACACACTAATTGCAAACGGTATTATTGACCCCCAGGAATTGAGCCCTGGCATATACACAATTACCAATGGTGTTTCTGGTACTTGTATGTTAAATGATCAAAGCCAGATTACTTTTGAGGTATTTGATATTATTGAAATATCAAGCTTCTATGACCAGAATTGCATCAATGAAAATTCAGAATTTGTAGTGGAATGGACAACCGTTGGAGGTGAATGTTTTCCCACCTCAGATTATAACGTTAACGGATATCCGCAATCTTCTCCGGATTATCATGATACAATCCCGTCTGCGGGATATTATAGTTATACAGTTACCGATAACAATGGGTGTTCTAACATCGTACTGGAAGGATACCGTGATTGTGACTGCCCGAGCCCCGGGACCATGACAAGTCTTGAATTGGTAACACTGTGTGAAGGTGATTGTACTGGAGGTTCTGTGTTCCATAATGAAGACTCCATCATGCTGGACACTTCACAATTTGAATTTTTTATACACGCCGGCGACGGCATTCCACTGGCATACAATAGTGAACCTGATTTTTGCCTGCCCGGTTTTGGGGGTGCGTTTAACCAGGTGTATTATGTGTCGGCAGTATCAGGATACGATGAAAACTCAGACGGACATGTCACTTATAGCGACAGTTGTTATGCTATTACGCAGGGAACCCCGGTAAAATGGCTGCAAACTCCGGTAGTGGATGCAGGGCAGGACCATGATACCTGTGGCCTTGTGCTCCCTTTCAATGGTAGCAATGTGCCTGCTGGCATGTTAGGTTACTGGACTTCATCATGCAATTTCGCTGCTGTGCAGGGTACCGATTATCACGATCCTGACATGGTGGCTATGGTAGAAGACTACGGTGATTGCACATTCACCTGGCACGTTGTTAATGATCAATGTAGTGCTGAAGATGATGTGGTTATGCATTTTAACCAGGATCCTGATGTAGATGCGGGTAATGATACCGCGGTGTGTGGGAATCAAATCGAACTTTCTGTTGAACATAGTCTTCCAGGCACCACTTTCCAATGGGATGGCAGTGCAAATTTTGATACCGATACCAGTGCATCAACAATTATTACAGTAAACACTCTGGGTACGTATGGATTTACTGTTACTGAATACAACGGATCCTGTTATTCACAAGATGAAGTGATGGTAACTTTTCTTTTAACACCTCAGCCGGTAATTCAAAATCCGGTTGATACCGTTTGTGGAATTATATATAACCTAAGTGTACAGAATGTAACCGGCGAAGGCCATTGGACAGCTTATGAGGATGGAATACAAGTGTATCCTTTCTTTGAAAACATCACATCCCCAAACACACAAGTAGTTATTGACGGTATAACAGGAACATTCAGAACCATTGAATTTGTATGGACAGAAACCAACGCTTATATAGGGGTGGAATGCAGTGATTCAGTTTCCTGTAACATTACGTTTGGTAATAATGTATATGCATTCGCAGGGAGTGATTCAGAAACATGTGGGATTGAAGGCAGCCTTGACGCTGACACCATAGGATTTGGCACGGATATAAGCGGATCATGGTGGTTGCCGGATGTTCCCGGAATGTTTATTCCTGCTGCCAATGCCCCGGACGCAACATACAGACTGACCTCCATGATTAGCTTCGGGGATTCAGCACACGTGACTGTTCCTTTTGTGTGGGAAGTTACAAACGGCGCATGCGTTGATCTTGATACTGCCTACATTACTTTTTACGAAGCCCCTGAGGCATACGCCGGCCAGGACGATGTTAGTTGCGGTATGAATTATCAGCTATCAGCATATTATACACTGCCCCCTACAACTTCATATACCCCCTCTGTACAATGGAGCAGTCTGCCTGATAACCCGTCATCAGCAGATTTTATAGACAGTAGTATCCCCAACGCAATGGTTAATGTAGAGGAAGCCGGGGAATACGGTTTTGTATGGCGGGAAAACAACAGTTTGTTAACATCATGCAACGACAGGGATACCGTGTGGATAGAATTTAAAAACAAACCCATTGCAAATGCAGGCAATGACACTATCTTTTGTGACTTAATTGGCGGTTTGGAAGCTGAACCTAATTCACCCCCTTCTACAGGGATATGGTTATACAACAGCGATAAAATAACCCTTACAGATTCAACCGATCCGTTTACCGTTATAATATCTGATGTTTATACCGAAGGCAATCCTGACTATGATCATTTTGCATTGATTTGGACTGAAACTTTAGACGGTTGTACCGGGGCAGATACCATTTATGTTGGGTTCGACAGCATGCCCGATCCCCTAAATGATGTTATTCAGGTACCTTCCGACAGCATATTACAGAATGGTGAAACAGGTACCCTGAACGTTGACAATAGTGTTCCGTATTATAAGTACTGGGTAACAAAAGAAAGCGTTGTTTATTCCGATACAATTATCGGGACAGGTGATAACATCATATTGGGCACCAATTTTGTTGCCGGAGCCTATGAATGCTGGATATCAAGCATTAGCGGGTGTATGCCGGGAGATCCCTATCCGGTTTCTTTTATTGATGGTAGCGGCATCAGCACACAAAATGCCACCCAATGGTATATTTATCCAAATCCCGCTAAGGACAGGCTTTTTATAATATCAAACAAGCAAATTGAATTCCTTGAGATTATCAATCTACAGGGAAAATCCGTGTTTTCAGTACAGGATAATGTGCAAAAAATTGATATTTCAATGCTCAATGCAGGCATGTATTTTGTAAAAATCCAAACAGCGGAATGCTTATCTGTTAAACGGTTTGTGAAAAAATAACAGCTTTTGATGCTGGCCGGTAAAATTCATAGAGTTTTATTGCCTGCAACAAATTCAAATCATTGTGTATGGATAAATTTGCTACATTTGTAACACAGGATAAATTGTAAAAACAGCGTTTATATGAAAAAAACACTCATCATTGTTTTGTATGTGGCTTTGTCGGGCAGCATTGCCATAGCTCAAACCGTGCGCAACGATGTAATGGCTTCCGGTGGCGGACATGCCAGTGCCGGAAATATTGTCATGGAATATACTGTGGGAGAACCGGTCATTGAAACGCTTGACGGAACACATCTGACCATTACCGAGGGATTTCATCAGCCTTTGCTGGTTGTAACTTCCATCGATGAATACTTTGTTTTTCCCGGTATAGAGGTATTTCCCAATCCCACTTATGATAAATTGTACATTGACATACCGGCAGAAAAAAACACAACATTTGATTGTTTGTTGTATGATGCCAATGGTAAATTGCTGATGAATAAGTCACTTTTACCAGGCAAAAACACTATCCCCATGGAAAATGTTGCTCCTGGCATGTATATCCTGAACATTCAGGACAACAACACAGGGGAAATAAATGGCTACAAAATCTCCAGATCCGTAAAATGATATTATTCTAATTTTCAAGCTGTGAACTGTTCCATAATTTTATTGGGCTCTGTCTATACCACACCACCTATGATGCCTTTGAGCGGCTGTACTCCATCAAGTCCCAATCTGCTTCCATCACCCGGAACGCTTTCTTAAACGTTGTATCCACCTGGTGAATAATGGGATAAAATCCATCATCGTTAAGGATATTCCTGCAGATCATGGCATACACCTGTGTTTTTAGTGTCTTTTTGCTTTGTTCCAATTGTTGTGACTTAACTTCTATACCGTTTTCTCTCGTGAAAGCAATGAATGCATTGAACACAGCGTGATCTTTCAAATCATTAACCAGGCCCGTAATATCTTTATGTTGTGACAGGCGTGAGCGGTGTTGTTCCATATAGCTAAAAGCAAATTCATACACCAGATTTTTATTCTGAATTTGTTGATACAATTCATTGTTTCCGGTGGTATCCACAGGCACAAAAATATCGGGCATTATCCCGCCACCACCATAAACGATGCGACCGTTTTTTGTGGTATATTTCAGTGAATCGTTGAGTTTAACGCTGTCTTTTCTAAGCATCTCGCCATTGAGATACCTGTCCAGCACATCCTGATAATAGTCCTTAATCCCGTCCTTATATGGCCTCTGGATACAACGGCCCGATGGGGTATGATACCTGGCAACAGTCAGACGCAATGCCGAGCCGTCATTAAAATTCACAGGTTCCTGCACCAGTCCTTTTCCAAACGAACGGCGTCCGATGATCCAGCCCCGGTCATTGTCCTGGATAGCTCCGGCAACAATTTCACTTGCCGAAGCTGAAAATTCGTCTATCAGAACAGTTAGATCAACGTTCACAAGTGAATTGTGCTTCTCTGTAGCGTATATTTCTGTTTTTTCGTGTTTTCTGCCCTTGGTATATACAATCATGTTGCCGTCACGTAAAAATTCATCCGTTATCCTGTTGGCAGCATCCATGATACCACCGCTGTTGCTTCGTAAATCCAAAATCAGATTTGTCATCCCTTTGGCTTTCAGTTTTTTCACAGCAGACATAAATTCAGAATACGTCTTGTTTGAAAAGCTGCTGATCTTAATGTAACCGGTTGTTTTCCCCGGCATGTAGGATACATCCACGCTGTAGAGAGGTATTTCATCCCTGACAATGGTGTAATGGATGAGGCTGTCAATGTCACTGCGTTTGATGCCGAGTTTCACTTTGCTTCCTTTTTCCCCTTTCAGCATTTTTATGATATCATGTGTGGAAATGTTTTTGCCGGCAATGACTGAATCGTCCACTGTGATGATTCTGTCTCCCGGGCGCACGCCGGCTGCTTCGCTTGGGCCTCCGGATATCGTGTGCAACACAAGCAAGGTATCGTGGCGCATGTTAAACTGTATTCCTATGCCTTCAAAATTGCCCTGCAAAGGTTCATTCATTTCCTTTAGGTTTTTGGCAGGGATATATATGGAATGCGGATCAAGTTTTTCCAGGAAAGTCGGGATAGCATCTTCAATCAACTCCGCCTTGTTGATCGTATCAACGTAATTTTCTGAAATAAAATCCAGCATGGCGTTGAGCTTGTTTTGGGCATCCCTGTTTTGTTTTAAAAACCCTGTATTGCCATCTGTTATTAGGCTGCTTATGAATATACCCGACACAAGAGAAACAGCAATGATGATGGGTAAATATATGTTTCGTTTGCTCATAGCGAGATTATAATTTTAAATGTACAAGTTCTATCCCAGCCCTTTCAAGCAATTGAAGGCCCTCGTTTTTTGAATAATGATGTTGATAAACCACCCGGACAATGCCTGCCTGAATAATCAATTTTGAACATTCAATGCAGGGGGATGTGGTTACATATAAAGTGGCTCCTTCACTGTTGTTATGGGATTTCGCCACCTTGGTAATGGCATTGGCTTCAGCGTGTAATACATACGGTTTGGTAACATAATTTTCATCTTCACAGTCATTTTCAAAACCTGAAGGGGTTCCATTATAACCATCGGAAATGATCATTCTGTCTTTTACCAGCAATGCCCCTACCTGCCGCCGTTTGCAATACGAATTTTTAGCCCAGATTTGAGCCATCTGAAGGTAATGTACATCAAACTGATGCTGTTTTTCCGGGTTGTGATGTTTATCTGTTTTCATCGTTGTATCATCTATAAAAAAGCCCTCTCTTGAGGGCTAGTGTCATGTACCCAGGGTCGGGATCGAACCGACACGGTATTGCTACCACTGGTGTTTGAGACCAGCGCGTCTACCAATTCCGCCACCTGGGCAATTAATGAATTGGACGACAAATGTAAAAAAATGTTTGAAATTGCACAAGGCTTTCATTCAATATTTTTAAGCCTACACACTAAACCTTAAATCTGCAATTTGTATTTTAATAAAATTCTTTTTTTGGGCAGCGGGGAAAATAGTTGCATTATGCAAAATGGTCACCGCCTTTGCCTGCTATCTGCCACCGTCTATGCCGGTTTTTGCCATATAAGCTGCAGAACAGGAGTTCCCCTGTCACTCTGTCTGCAGTGCAAAAAACAGGGCATAGTCGGCGGCAGGATATTCGGCGACGGCGGGCTGCGATATAGAAAAATATCTGCTCATATACAGAATAAATTATATGTTAATCTTAATTGATAAATATCGAATACTAACGCAGATAAACCTTGTAGGTTGAATAACCAACGGGGTAAACTAAAAATCCTAAATCCTAATTTTTAAATACTAAACAATAAAAAATAAGGGAATGGTTATTTATCTTAAAAACCCATGATTCAAAAGATGGGTGATGAGCACTTTCATTCCTATCGCAATGAGTATGATACCACCGATAATGACAGCCCATTTTTTCATCCCCGGTTGCCGGATTGTTTTGCCGGCTTTTAAGCCCAGAATACTTGCGATAAAGGTTACCAGAAATATGATACCAACAGCCAGCCAGATATCAACCTGCAGCAACCCGAATGAAAAACCCGTAGCCAGTGCATCTATACTGGTAGCAAGCGACAGGGTAAGTATCATTTTTACAGTCACTGTAAATTGCTTCGGCGACTTGTGATGAACAAAGCCTTCCCTGATCATGTGGGCACCAATGAGAAACAACAATCCAAATGCCAGCCAATGGTCCCAGCTGTTAATAAACTGCAACACTTTATAACCGGCAAAATAACCAATTAATGGCATGCCAGACTGAAAAATACTAAAACTCAGCAGAATAAAAATTTTATAATTTTGTTTTAAGGGCTTGCAATTCAAACCACAGGAAATAGCTACTGCAAAAGAATCAAAACTTAGCGCCAGGGCTATACCGATAATACTTAACACATCCATGGAGTTAACAAAAATATAAAATTTCCGGTAATAAATCAGTATCAACAAAAGTAGCTGCTTACCGCAAAGCCCCCACACCTAAGTTTATCCCGTGAAATTCCGAAGGAACATTTCACTGGGATTAGGTGTGAGGGACAAAGTCGCAATCCCGTCTGTCGCCGGGCAAGGTTACAAAGGTTTAAAATTTG
>JAYENB010000297.1:0-1610 GCA_034721855.1 Bacteroidota bacterium | reverse complement strand
GGTTCGTTGTCAGGATGGTTGCTTTCTGTCCAGTAAAAATCATAGTACCCATAATAGGTAACTTCTACGGTATCATCATAAGTTTGAAAATAGAAATCCACGCTATTGCTCGGGAAGGATATCCAGTTACCATTAACACCAGAACCAGGATTTTCAGCTCTCAGCCGGAATTTACGTCCGCACACAGCAGTGTCTTCGGGATCCATGGCCAACTCGGCTGTGGGTTTCTGCCAGAAGGTGACTGTTACTGTATCATGGCTGGTACATTCATCGTTGGATTCCTGCCAGATTAAATCAACAGACCCATAACCTCCAATATAGTTAACATCACTATGCGGGTCATTAATATCATTGAAAACAACACCGGGTTCTGGAAGCCAGGTACCAACAAATCCTGCAGTAACAGCATCCATAGTTGTGTTTTGACCACACACATCAAAATCATCGCCCGCATCAATCACAGGTTTTTCTTTAAATAAAATGGTTATTGTATCCCTGTCGTTACAATTGGGAAAGAGTGAATTGTTTTCCCTCCAAATAAACCTGTACTCACCAGGCTCATTTACATTAACAGTTGTAACTGCGGTATCATTATTTTGGAAATTTGCTGCTCCGGTGTTGTCCGGATGTTCATACCAAAAACCGTAAGGTTGATAATTGCCGGCTGGTTCTATATCGTAAAATGCTTCAAGATCATAAGATAATCCACAAATAGAATCATCGTTACCTGCATTTGCGTTTGGTTTTTGGTACATAGTTACATATACCGTATCCAGGTCCTGACAACCGCCATTGCTGACACTCCATATAGCAGGGAATGTTACATGTGCAGTATCCCCATAACTCCCCATGGAAGTCATGGTAAATGTTGCATCAGGAATGGTGTTATCATCATAAAAACCGGTGACATCCGGAATGATCCATACCCCTGTTGCCAGTCCTAAACCAATGGTATCAGCATAAAACGTCACCTCACTGCCGCATTCTTCAATCTGATCCGGCAAGCCGGCCTGGGCATATACATTAGCACAAAACGTGACTTCACAACTTGTGGAGTTAATACATTGTACTGATTCATACGAATTGGTTTCAGTCCAGACAAATTCTACCGTACTGTATTCTCCTGTTATACTGGCGATCGAAACCTGTGTATTTTGATCTGTGGGGTCATCAAAAACCGGATATATTTGGGTACCATCCTCAAAAGCTGTCCACACTCCACTCCCGCTTACATTTTGCACACTCAGATTGTAATTTGTGCCACACACGGTATCGATTTGATTGACAATATAAGGTTGTGGCCCCTGCACAAAGGTTACTTTTATATCATCGCTGCCAAAACAGGAACCATTATATTCAGTGAGTGTAAAATAATACACCCCGGGGCTGGCTACTGTTGCTGTTGTGTTGGTGCCTGTTTCGGGATCAAAATAGGCATTCCCAGACCATTCGAGGCTTGTTCCGGGAATGCTGTGTTCCACTAAGAGGTCAATTTCGTTGCCACAAACAATGGTATCATTTCCGGCATAAGGAATGGGATCCTGGTTGAAATGCATTACCACATCATCTTCTCCAACACATTGGCCATTAACAATATGCCAGGTAAAGGT
>JAYENB010000296.1:0-8278 GCA_034721855.1 Bacteroidota bacterium | reverse complement strand
AATCCGTCAAATCCGTGTCATCAGTGTTCCAAACCCCTGTCGAAGACAGCCCATCCGTGTAAATCCGTCAAATCCGCGTCATCAGCGTTCCATAAACCTGTCGCAGACAGCAAATTTGTGTTAATCTGTGTTAATCCGTCTGCACTCCGTTCCGCCGGACACGGTCTGTGGACACAACAACAACAGCTGTCGCAGACAGCTAATCCGCGAAAATCCGTGAAATCCGCGTCATCAGCGTTCCATAAACCTGTCGCAGACAGCCAATCAGTGGAAATCCGCCAAATCCGTGTCATCAGCGTTCCATAAACCTGTCGCAGACAGCCCATCCGTGTAAATCCGTCAAATCCGTGTCATCAGTGTTCCAAACACCCGTCGCAAAACAGCCAATCCGTGTTAATCTGTGCAATCCCTGACTGCCGTCAGGCAGGTGTGGACAAGAATGGAGATGGAGAGATTAAGTGATTGTGCACCGCAGGGATGCGATTTATATTTGAAAACTGTAAAATCATTGATATATTTGTCCTCACATTGTTTTTGAGCAACACAATTATTTACCTTTGATTCATGCGTTTAAAACAGTTCCAAATAGATATCATAAATAAACTTGCCAAAAAACATTTCGGGCAGGAAACAACCGTGTATTTGTTTGGTTCCAGAACAGACGATAATAAAAAGGGTGGAGATATCGACCTTTTCATAACCAGTTCCAATGAAGCCAGACTAACGATGGAAGCAAAAATTCGTTTTATGGCAGAACTGAAAGCAAAAATTGGTGATCGCAAAATTGATGTGGTTTTTGACAATGCCATTACCAGGTTAAAGAAAAAATTCTACCGTTCTGTTACCCGTCAAAAACTAGAGTTATGACCAACGAAAAAAGAGACAAATTGAATGAAGCCGTATTCCTTTGTACTATTCATAATGAACGAATGAGCTTCGCCTGGGAAAAAATTAAAACCCACTTCCCGCTTGATAGGGAAAAATATATCCGGTTAGAACCTGAAGAATTGAGTTTCGTTGATCAGTTAATTTTTCGTTTTTCAAAAATGCAAGACAGCATGGGAGGAAAATTGTTCCCTGCAATTCTTGAAAATCTTGGCGAAAATGTCAAAGGATTACCATTCATTGATCAACTCGTAAAACTCGAAGAATTAAATATCATTCCGGATGCCGACGAATGGATGCTGCTGCGTGAAACCAGAAATATTGTAACCCACGAGTATCCTTTTGTTACGGATGAAGTAGTTCAGGGATTAAATCTGTTAAGCAAACATTACCAATTAATTACTGACATTTGGAAACAAACGGAATCATACATCATAACACGGTTTCAGAAGTGAGACGGTGAGATGGAACGATAGCACGAATGCACGATAGAACAATGGAACGATTGCACGATTGTGCACCGTAGTGTTGCGATTTATCGCATCCCGGATCAGTGCAACAATCAACAGCCGTTGAAGACAGCTAATAATCCGTGTAAATCCGTGCAATTCGTGTCATCAGCGTTCCAAAAGCTGTCGCAAGACAGCTATAATCCGTGTAAATCCGTCAAATCCGCGTCATCAGCGTTCCAAACCCCTGTCGCAAGACAGCCCATCTGTGTCAATCCGTCTGCACTCCGTTCCGCCGGACACGGTCTGTGGACAAACTAAAGCAATAAAACAACATGATTTTAACTCATATACCAAACATTCTACATAAATTGATTCAAGTAGGCCGGGTCACATTGCCTTATGCACTGTAATGCAAGCATCAAGTATAATTTTTGACAAGAGATTTAATTTATCATCGTGATCCCGAGTTACCGCAAATGTTGGAGATAACTCCAACAGTGGCTAAAACACAATACCAATAATTTTATGCTTATACCCATAAAAATTAATTATTTTATTATAACTTTGTGGCCATAACCAAAAAAAGCTTAAATGATAATTAGAGAAATATATTTGAATCAAATAATACATTTTATTAATAAGCCATTCATTAAGGTTGTTACAGGTATTAGGCGTAGTGGAAAATCGATATTGTTAAAATTATTACAAAACGAATTGATTAAGCAAGACATTAATAAAGAAAATATTATTTATATAAATTTTGAAAGTTTTGAGTTTTCGGAAATAAATAACGCAAAAAATTTATATCATTATATCAAACAGAAAATAAAAAACAAAAACAGATATTATTTACTTTTAGATGAAATACAAGAAGTTAACGAATGGGAAAAAGCAATAAATTCATTTTCTGTTGATTTTGACACCGATATATATATTACAGGCTCCAACTCACATTTATTGTCCTCAGAACTATCAACATATCTTTCTGGCAGATATATTCAATTTACAATATATACCTTATCGTTTAACGAATATTTGCAATTTAAAAATGAGTATTCGCAAAAAACAATTAGTAATAAGTACAAAGAATTTGAAAAATATCTACGGTTTGGTGGTTTTCCGTCAGTGCATACAAACGAATTCTCTTTAGAACAAACCTATAAAATTGTTTTCGATATATATTCATCCGTAATCTTACGCGATGTAGTGCAAAGATTTAAATTTAGAGATATTGAACTATTAGAACGGGTTATAAAGTATGTATTTGATAATATTGGTAATAAGTTTTCAGCAAAAAAAATATCAGATTATTTTAAAAGTCAAAACAGAAAACTTGATATTAATACTATTTACAACTATTTAAATGCACTCGAAAGTTCATATATAATATATAGAATACCACGATATAATATTAAGGGGAAAGAAATATTAAAAACAAACGAAAAATATTTTGTCGGTGACCAATCTTTGCTTTATGCTTTGATGGGATATAAAGATAGATTGATTTCAGGCGTTTTGGAAAATATCATAATGCTTGAACTTAAACGAAGAGGCTATAATGTATATATAGGGAAATTAGATAATTTAGAAGTAGATTTTATTGCAGAAAAACAAGATAAACGAATATATATTCAGGTCGCATATAAAATGACTGAAAAGAAAACAATTGATAGAGAATATACGCCACTACTAAAAATAAAAGATAATTATCCAAAATATGTTTTAACAATGGATAATACTTGGAATGATAATATAGAGGGAATTAAACATTTACATATTGTTGATTTTTTAACTAAATTATAAGTAACTAACGGGTAAGTTTGCAAACGTCACGATAGCACGATAGCACGAATGCACGAATGCACGATAGCACGATAGAACGATAGAATGATTGTGCACCGTAGGGATGCGATTTATCGCATCCCGGATCAGTGCAACAATCAACAGCTGTCGCAGACAGCTAATCCGCGAAAATCCGTCAAATCCGTGTCATCAGTGTTCCAAACCCCTGTCGAAGACAGCCAATCAGTGGAAATCCGCCAAATCCGCGTCATCAGCGTTCCATAAACCTGTCGCAGACAGCCAATAATCTGTGAAATCTGTAGACAATAACAACCAAACTGATAATTTAACAAATGCCGAATGGCTGGAGGACAGAGTTGTGAATTTGCCGAGTAGTAAGAGAAGTTAAAGATGAAAATCCCGGATAACATATATTTATTTCGCTTAATACATGTAGATAACCTAAAACACATGTTATCAAAGGGAGTTCTGACATGTCCCAAGCACTTTATAAAAGATAAAAATTATGTCAATATTGGAGATCAAACATTAATAAAAAGCAGGAACAAAAAACGAATTCCTGTGAAGCCCGGTGGTTATTTTGATGATTATGTGGCATTTTATTTTGGATCCAGACCACCAATGCTTTACGAAATTCAAAATGGTTTCAATAATGTCACCAAGCGACATCCTCGGGAAATAATTTATATTGTTACAGATTTTTATACGGTTAAAGATGCCGGTTTATCTTTTGTTATTACCGATGGTCATGCTTATCACAATTTTACACGGTTTTTCAATAATGACACGGGTTTAAAATATGTAGACTGGAATGCAGTTAAGCTTAAGAGGTGGAATGATACCGAAGAAGACCCTGACCGTAAAAGAAGAAAGCAGGCTGAATGTTTGATTTACAGAGAATTGTCCTTAGAGTTAATTAAAGCTTTTATTGTTTACGATGAGGTTGAAAAAGATAAAATTTTGACTATCTTTGAACAAATTGGACTTAAACATAATGTTTTTATAAAACCGCAATGGTATTACTGATATGATTCAATTCAAAAAAGGAAATATATTAAAAGCTGAAACCGAAGCTCTGGTAAATACTGTAAATACGGTAGGTGTCATGGGTAAAGGAATTGCTTTAGCTTTTAAAAAAGCCTTTCCTGATAATTTTAAATCTTACAAAAAAGCTTGTGATAAAGAAAAGTTAAAAATAGGAGAATTACTCATTACACAAACGGGAAGAATAACCCCAAAATACATTATCAATTTCCCTACGAAAGTTCATTGGAAAGAAAAATCCAAACTTGAGTATATCGAGCAGGGTATGAAAAAGCTGGTTCAGGTTATTGAGGAAGAAGAGATACAATCAATAGCTTTACCACCATTGGGATGTGGAAATGGAGGCTTAGACTGGCAAGAAGTGAAAAAAGTAATGCTGAATGAATTAAGCAGATTGCCGGAAAATATAGAGCTTATAATTTTTGAACCCGGGTTTAATAATCAGTCTATGGCTACCAAACAGGTGAAAAAGCTGACTCCTGCACGTGCTATGTTATTGACAGCCTTAAAAAATTATCAAGTTTTAGGGTACAGTATTAACCTGCTTGTAGCTCAAAAACTGGCTTATTTTATGCAGCGCTTAGGGGAGCCCCTGAATTTAGAATATGACAAAGGCTATTATGGACCTTATTCGCACCGTTTGCAGCATTTGCTTAAGTATTTGAATGGTTGGTATCTTAATTTCAAAAATGAACAAACAAAACCTGGAACAATAGTAGATCTCAATTATACAGCCCAAGTCGAAAAATATACCTATAATGAATTAAGTGCTGATCAAAAGAATCGACTTGAAAACTTACAACAGTTAACGGAAGGATTTGAATCGCCTTATGGATTAGAACTTTTGGCTACTGTGGATTTTATTTACCTGAACACAGGCCTTAGCGATAAGACTCAAATTCTGCAGGAAATTGAAAAATGGACAAATAGGAAAAAAGAACTAATGAAACCCTTTCATATTGAAACTGCTTTTGCTAGACTTTCAGCTTTTTATGAGTTAAATAAATTCAACAAATAAACGATTCTACAATTTTACACAGAACCCGAAAACTCTCGTTCCAACTATTGGCTAAACGCAATACTCTTGCCTAACCGAAAGAAACGAGATGAATTTTTAAAATATACCAACGAAAACGGAATTATGACACGCCCAATATAGAAACTTATGAATAAGCTTGAAATGTTTAAAGATGCTCAAACAGGAAGTTTAGAGAATGCGGAATGGCTGTCTGAAAAAGTTGTAAATATTACGAGTAGTATTACTCAATATTTTTTGGACAACTTTTTATAATAATGTCACCAATAATGATACCGATAAAAGAGATATTGAGAAGCTAAAAATACAAAATAAATTAAAGCGTATTGGAGATGAACGAACGGGGTATTGGGAAATATTAAAGATTAACTAAACACCAACCCCTGTCGCAGACAGCCCATCCGTGTTAATCCGTCTGCACTCCGTTCCGCCGGACACGGTCTGTGGACAAAAACACAAACAGCTGTCGCAAGACAGCCAATAATCTGTGAAAATCCGTGAAATCCGCGTTATCAGCGTTCCAAACACATCGAAACGAAGCAATAATTAAAACATAAAACCAAATACATGAAAAAAACAGCACTTATAACAGGTATTACCGGGCAAGACGGAGCCTACCTTGCTGAACTCCTGCTGAAAAAGAACTATATCGTACATGGAATCAAGCGGAGAGCATCCCTGTTCAATACTGACAGAATCGATCACCTCTATCAGGATCCGCATATTGAAAACAGAGATTTCATCCTGCATTACGGCGATTTAACTGACTCCACAAACCTCATTCGTATCATACAGGAAATTCAACCGGATGAAATCTACAACCTGGCTGCCCAAAGTCATGTAAAAGTGAGCTTCGAGATGCCCGAATACACAGCAAATTCCGATGGCATGGGAACCTTAAGAATCCTGGACGCCATCCGTCTGCTGGGCTTAACAAAAAAAACAAAATTTTACCAGGCATCCACATCTGAACTTTATGGTAAAGTGCAGGAAATCCCGCAAAATGAAAACACGCCATTTTACCCGCGATCACCATACGGCGTAGCAAAATTGTACGGCTTCTGGATAACCAAAAACTACCGCGAAGCATACGACATGTTTTCCTGCAACGGCATCTTGTTCAACCACGAATCGCCCATCCGCGGAGAAACCTTTGTCACCCGCAAAATCACCCGCGCTGCCGCACGCATTGCACTAGGGCTGCAGGACACCCTCTACCTGGGCAATCTCAATGCAAAACGTGACTGGGGACATGCTAAAGATTATGTGAAAGCCATGTGGCTAATGCTGCAGGTTGATAAACCCGATGACTACGTGATTGCCACAGGTGTGGAAACCAGCGTACGGGAGTTTGCCAAAATGACATTTGTAGAACTTGGCATTGAGTTGGAATTTACCGGTAAAAACACAGCGGAAAAAGGCATTGTCAAAAGCTGCAGCGGTGAATACAAACTCAAACCAGGCAGCGTAGTTTTGGAAGTGGATCCACAGTATTACCGTCCGACTGAAGTAGAACAACTGCTTGGCGATCCGGCAAAAGCAAAAAAAGAACTCGGCTGGACACCCGAATACAGCATCAAAACGCTGGTAAAAGAAATGGTCGCCTCCGACCTCCAGCTCATGCAAAAAGACGAATACCTGAAACAGGGAGGGTTTGATATTTTAAACTACTATGAATAAACTCATACTACCAGATGAAACCTACAAAATAATAGGAGCCTGCATGAAGGTTCATAAAAACCTGGGCAATGGTTTTCTTGAGTCAGTTTATTAAGACGCTTTAGAGAAAGAGCTGGATAAAGCTGAGATACCTTTTAATCGTCAAAAAAGATTGAATATTTATTATGAAGGCGTAAAGCTTGACAAATATTTCATAGCTGACTTTGTTTGCTTCAATCAGGTTATTCTGGAAATAAAGGCAGTCAATTATTTAGGACAAAGCTTAAAACAACAAGTGATTAACTATCTGAAATCAACAAAAATGGAAGTAGGCTTATTAATAAATTTTGGAGAAAAAAGTCTGACATGGAAAAGATTTATCAATACAAATCCGCGTGATCCGCTAAAATCCGCGTAATCTTACCAAAATAAAAGTGACAACGTAAAAACTAAACAATACACATCATGGATTATAAATCTAAAATATACATCGCCGGCCATCAGGGAATGGTAGGCTCCGCCATTAAGCGCAAACTGGAATCCAAAGGCTACACCAACATCATTAGCAAAACTCGGGATGAGCTAAACCTCACCAGCCAGGATGCTGTAGAAGCCTTTTTCAAAACCGAAAAACCCGACTACGTAATCGATGCAGCAGCCAAAGTAGGCGGCATTTTGGCCAACGACACCTACCGCGCGCAATTCATTTACGAAAACCTGATGATACAAAACAACATCATCCACGCAGCCCACACCTATGGCACCAAAAAGCTCCTGTTTCTGGGCAGCTCCTGCATTTACCCACGCATGGCACCACAACCGATGAAAGAAAAACACCTCCTCACCGGCGAACTGGAACCCACAAACGAACCCTATGCCATTGCGAAAATTGCAGGCATCAAAATGTGTGAAAATTATTACAAGCAGTACGGTGACAATTTCATTTCCGTGATGCCAACAAATTTATACGGACCAAACGACAATTTTGATTTGGAAAAATCGCATGTACTGCCCGCCATGATGCGCAAAATCCATCTCGCTAAATGCCTTGAAAATCAGGATTGGGATGCAATACGCGCAGACCTCAACAAACGCCCGCTAAAAGGCATTAACGGAAAAGCTGAAGAGCAAGAAATACTAAATATACTGAAAGAGCATGGCATCACTTTTACACCAGATAGCCAGATATCCAACTCGCCAGAACACCAAAGTGTCACGCTCACACTATGGGGATCAGGACAAGTCTATCGTGAGTTCTTACATGTGGACGACATGGCCGACGCCTGCGTACACATCATGGAGCAAGTAGAAGCAAAACGCCTCTACGATGACATGCGAGAAACACACATCAACATTGGCACAGGGGAAGACCTCAGCATCAAAGCCCTGGCCGAAACCA
>JAYENB010000295.1:0-1627 GCA_034721855.1 Bacteroidota bacterium | reverse complement strand
TGCGCATTAATACAGGCGGATTTGAAGATAAAGCTTTTGTTGAAAAAGTGCTGAAAGAAGCCGCTGACATTGAAGACAAAGCCATAAATCTTGAAAAAGAAATTTTGGGTATTACAGAAACTAAATTTAGGATTTAAAAATTAGTGCTTCGGATTTATTGATCCGTCTTCGCTCTGCTACGCCGGACACGGTCCCGTCTTCGCCGGACAAGTTATGTTAATTAAGAAACGCTATAATAGAAAAGGAGGAATTTTTAAAGGCTGTATTTATAGTTTTTGACCTCTTGCATGATCTTGTTTTTGATGCACTCCCATGAAATATTTTCATGCATTACCGGCATTTGTTCAATGTCTGCATCTTTAAAATAAGTCAGGCTTTTTTTGACAAGAAAAAGATTTCCGTCGTCAAATTTTTTTAAGTATAATTCAAATAATGCTTTAAGACTGAAATGACGTAAGAGAAAAAATAAGTCAATGAAATCTTTTTTACTGCCCCTGCCAGCAATGGCGTTAAGTTTCATTGCCCCAATATCGTGTAATGAGGCTAGTTTAATATTCATAACAATTTTTGGTTTTTTTAACCATGGATATTGATAATCAATTATATCTACTTTTACATCGTCAACAGAAAATGTGTTTACGTGTTTAGATTTACCAAGTAACTGAATTTCTCCCGGAATGTTGAGTTTGCCAACCTGTTTGTCAAAGTCAATATGGCCAAAAAGGTCAATATCTATTGATTCCCGGTGACCAATTTGTAAAGCCAGTGATGTACCTCCAACAAGTTGAAGATTTCTCAAAGCCTCAATAGTCATTAAATTTTCTAAGACATTTAACAGCCTGGGGTTGATTGCTGAAGTTTGTAGCATCTGAATGATTCAATAGGGGTTTCTGTAATTAAGGCAATGAATGACATGGCTACCGCATCAAGAGAACGAGCATTAACGGCAACATTTTTAATTTCTTCCAGCTCGTAAATTTTCTTTAATAATTGCCAGTCATTATCCGTTCCGAATTCCAATACGCGCTTGATTATTAAATCTTTGTGTTTTTGTAAATTCAATGTGTTAACATCATATTCCCAAAACAAATGAGGTGATAAATCATGTATTGATTGATTGCAAAACATCTTCTTTTCTTCGGACTGACTTTTTACAAAAATACAAAATTGTATCATAATAGCCAAAGAATAATTGCCATCCACTCTGTTCATTTCATTATCATACATTTAATGGATATCCGGCTTATTCTCTATTATCCTATTTTTCCAATGCCATGTAATAAAAGATATACTTTGAAACATTAATTCTATGTGAAATACTATGTGCCCTATCATCCTATGTGGTTCAAAAATAAATAATTGCATAAAAAGCAGAATTGCAGCAGGTTACATAGTTGGCACATAGATATTCCTGTAACAAGGTTTCTGGAATGCTGTTAATAGTGTATTCTTTCTTTTACATAAAGTGATTTGGTAATTACCCGTGTATCCATTAAATTCATTCTGTTTTCAGAACAAAAGGTAATTCTTGTTTTTGTTTGTTGTATGCCGTAAGCAACAGGTCTTTTAATTTCTCGTTGTGTCGCATATACATGTACATGGCACCCTGTGCCCTTAATAATTTTTC
>JAYENB010000294.1:0-1631 GCA_034721855.1 Bacteroidota bacterium | reverse complement strand
CTGTGCGCCATATACCGGTAGATAAGGATACCTTTAAGTCTTATGTAAAAAACGGTTTGACCAACTTTGACAAGCTTCCTAACTGGAAACTGGCTACACCGCATAATATCAGGCGACAGACTGCCCAAAACAAAACATGCAATGCCTGTCATGGAAATAAAGACCTGTTTCTGATGAAAAAGGACGTAAAAAGGAAATATCGGAAGGCAAACAAAAATGTTATAGTGCCCAAAGATTTAATTCCCAAAAAGAGGAAAAACGAATAAGTTTCGTAAAATTATTTAACTTTTAAGTACTAAAGGAGGAAATCACATGAAAAGACGTGTTTTATTTGTATCTGTATTAGCTTTTATTCTTACATTGGCTTTGACTGCTCCAACAGCCATTGCCAAGGACTTGACAACACACGATATGGTAACCGCAGCTAAAGCGAATATCTCTCAGGTGTCGGTTGATGATGCCAAGGCTTTATTAGACAAAGGCGGATATGTCTTTTTAGACGTCCGGACCAGAAAAGAATTTAAGATGGGTCATATTCCGGGAGCCGTAAGTCTTGCAAGGGGTCTGCTGGAATTCAAGATTGCCAAGAAAGTGCCGGATAAGAATGCTAATATTATTATATACTGTAAATCAGGCGGTCGTGGCAGCCTGGCTACAAATACCCTTGGTCAAATGGGATACAACAATGTCAAAAATATGGATGGAGGCTGGAAGGCCTGGATAAAAGCAGGCTATCCAATCGATTAACTCCCTTGTCGTGTGAAAAACAGGGCGTCTCAACTTAATGAAGTGCCTTATAAAAAAGGGCGTTCCATTGAATTATAATGGAACGCCCTTTTTGTTTGAAATAATGGTCTAAACTACCGTGACATTTACTGCGGAAGGACCTTTAGCCCCCTGCTCTATGTCAAAAGTAACCCGATCGCCATCATGAAGAGTCTTGAAGCCTTCGCCTTCTATTCCTGAATGATGAACAAATACATCCGGCCCTTCTTCTTGTTCGATGAAACCGTAGCCTTTTTTATCGCTAAACCATTTTACAATTCCATTAGTCATAGTGACACCCTCCTTTCAAAAAATTTTTATGGTTCCAAACTTCAGGTTGCCACTTTTGACAAATGGATATTTCCTGCGGAACGAAACCTGCCCGTTTAATAAATACGGACATCTATTGAGACCTTTGAAAAATTGTCGCTATTTGTCATTTCGACCAAAGGGAGAAATCTTAACGAACTTGAATTATTAAGATTTCTCGTCGCTTACGCTCCTCGAAATGACAAAATGCAAAGATCTCCTGTCAATTCATTTAATGATAAACTATTTTCAGGCAAAGTCAAGTTATTGATACAAAAAAACAGGTTGATGCTAAATTATTTTCAATTGTCTGTCCGGTTTTTAGAGAAAAAAGAGGACATTAAAGGGCCTTAATCGGTTTTTTCTATAAAAACCCATCCTATTATCGGAATATCCAGTTTGACATACCGGAGTCTCCTCATTTATTATTTAATTTATTGGTAACGTTCAAAAGTGTTTACATCATGGCAAATTAACGGACATAATCTCAATGTCGAAGTAACCTTTTATACCAAGTTTGTCTTTCCAATATTGTTCCCATTTATCTCTGGAGTATT
>JAYENB010000293.1:0-8345 GCA_034721855.1 Bacteroidota bacterium | reverse complement strand
TAAAGATTTACACTGTCTGTAAATTCAGATTTATATTCCAATATAGCCTTATCAAGTATCTCATAGGCTTTTTTACTATTTTTCCACCCTAAAGAAGTGGTTCTGTTATCTCCTTTGTAATGTGTAAACCAGGTTTTAATGATCTCTTTTACTCCCGGAAACCTTGAATCCAGTTCATCAAGATTTGTTATGCCTGAAAATGCCGTACTGTCTCTTACTGCAATCAGTTTGTCGTCCTGTTCTCCACTATCTGTCAATAAAAGGACACCGATGATCCGGCATGGAACAATTGTTCCTCTTTTTATGGCCGGTCCCAGTATAATAACATCCAGCGGATCGCCGTCCCCGCCTTTGGATTTGGGCAGGAGTGTCCGTGGTATCATGCCATAATTGACAGGATATGGCAAGTATTGAATGTTTCGTTTATGGCCGTTTTCAAGAGTTTCCCATTTAAGATTACCGGTGGTTTTATCCAATTCATATTTCTTGTCCGATCCGGCGGGTATTTCTATCAGTGCATTTACCATGTCTGAGGCATGAAAAGTAGTAGTGTCATGCCAGAAATGCACGGCTTCAGGTGTCAGTTTTTCGCTGCTTTCTTTTGGGCTGCAAGCATATATGCCAAACAGCAACAACATGACAGGCAACAGTTTTACGCAGGATTTTATCATTTTCTAAAGGTTAATAAACAACATTAAAGAAACTCTCAATACCGTTGACATACTTTGAATTTTTTGTCAGACGGAAAGGGATGTTCTCAGTGATCCGTGAAGCTTCATCATCAAACTTTTCATCATATTTTAGCTCAATTACCGGATTTTTGTTCAAGCTTACCGGCCTGATAATACGATTACAGTTGTCGCGAAGACCCTGATAACGGATATTTTCATCCACTGTCATCCGGAAATTTCCGGTGGTATCAATGAAATAAGTACGATTATACCTGTTGAGCAAGCACGGATGAAGTGTTTTCAACATATTGGAGATTGTTTCCGGCAGTTCTGCCTGCTGAAGAAACGTTTGCATGGCTGAATGGGAGTGAAGAATAGTTGCAATGTCACAATGCGGAAGCATAAACTGTATTTTGTCACTCACATGGGCTGATTTGATTTTGATTTCAAGCAACGGACTTGCGTTATGCTGTAACAGGTCACCATACCAGCGAATACGAATTTTCTTACGTTCGCTGCGGCCGTGAACATTATCGTAGTAATTGTCAAAATGTATCGTATCAAGGTAAATGTTATTAATGTACCGGGGATAATACAGTGGTTTGAAAAACCCCGGAGATGAACGTATGATGTTTTTTGCCTGGGGTGCAGTTAAGACTTCCGGGGTATATTTACGTTCATAACGTTTACGCAATATTTCAATAGCGGGTTGTGACATATCATTCGGCATCCACAAATGAAACAGATGTATCTTCTTTGAGTTCCAGCAAGGACTGTTTGCATTTGCCGAGGTTTTTGGTGTCTGCAGATCTGATGTCATAAGCCATTTCAAGGCTGTCTTTTGTTTCATCGAATCGCATCAGGGAATACCGTTTAAAATGTTGGCCCACAATTTCATTGACCTTATCCATACTGTTTTTATCAGGCGAAGGGATACTCACCACAAAATTGAATATTTTGTTTTTGTTGTTTGGTTTAATGAGATATCGTACCCAGATAACAGCGAGAATAATCACAAATGCTGCTACGGTAACACCGGGTTGATTAGCGCCCATTCCTAGACCGGTAGCAATGGCAATAAAAAGGTAGGAAAGTTCTTCGGGTTCCTTTATCGCTGCACGGTAACGCACAATGGACAGTGCCCCAACCAGTCCTAAGGAAAGTGCTACTGAACTTCCAACAAGGGTGATTATTAGCATGGTTGTCAGTGAAACCAACACAAAATTGTATGCAAAACGGCTTCTGTTTGACAAACTGTGGGCACATTTCCTGTACGTAAATTCCAGAACAATTGCCAGCACAATACAAATCAATGCATTGATGATAAACAACCGCACATCTATGGTTTGCGGTTCAAAATTGAAATAATTAATTAGTCTGTCGTAATTCATGGGATTTGTTTTAGTTTGATAAAAATAATTATTTTTAATAAAATACAGCTTTCAGATTGCGTTTATTCCCCTTGATTTTTCTTCCGTTAAAAACGAATACAGACCCCTGCTCCACCAAATGCCTGTGAGTGGCATTTTTAATTGAACTGTTGGTGATATTAAGATTTGCCGGCCCGAACTCGATCTTCTTTTCCAGCAAGAGAACTCCATAAGTTACATTGTTAATTTTTATGTTATTGCCCGTCAGTACTGAAAGATCCTTTGAGGATATTCCGGTAACAGCATTGTCAATATCTATATTATTAAGCTTTAGTGTTGATGCTTCACCACCACTGACAGCTTTGTCACCAATATTTATCATTCTACAATTCGAGATATCAATCTGCGAGCCTGAAAAATCAATGGCATCATTTCCAGTATTTAAAAATTCACTATTTGAGAGAATTCCCGTACAAAAATCTGAATCAAAAGCATCAGAAAATGTTTGATTAAAAAGACAATCACTCACCACAAAATCTGAACGAATGATATTCAGGGCATCCTCACTATGATTATTGGAAAAACCCGAATGTGTAATTTCCACATCAGACTCATAAAAAGTAACGGCCCCGGTTAAAATCCATCCATTGTATGCAAGGGTGTTTTGATTTTTAAAATTACAATGTTTTACCACCGATTTTTCTTCGGCACCAAGCACAACAAAATAACCGGATACCGTATCTTCACCAATAATGTTAACGTTATTAGTTGGAGTTCCGCAAATGTTAACCGGTGAATAAGATATAAGCCCTGCTTCATTAGAAAAAGAAATAGTGGCTCCGGCTTCTATAATTAGTTCTGCATGACGAGGAATAATCACAGGTTCTGAAAAATTATGTTCCCCTGGCTCTATAACATATTGATTGTTTGCATTCAGGTATGATTTGTCGATTTGATACCGGTGGTTTAACTCTGTTCTCGGGTTATAATTTCCCGGCTCCGGCAAGTTAATTATCTTAACTGACATCTCTTCATCCTTAGCCTCGGTTTTGAAATAAATGTACTTATAATCATAATCAGGGTAAGCGATTTTTGCTGTTTTGTACACAGGATTTTGATGAAATTGTGGTTGCTTGTTTAAATCAGTCCGTCGCTTGTTCTTGTTACCAAAACCTGTAAAAATGAGTGTGCTATCAGTGATAAGGTATATGGAAACAGAATCCTTATTCCCTGCAAAAACATTTACACAATGTTGTACATTCACATTATCAGTTTTATTGACAGATGGCCCCGGAAATTCCACCCCCAGTTTTGCATAAGCCTCAGGCAGTTCTGTTGAATTAAAATAAGCAATAAAATCATCCAGGCTATCCCTGATCTGCTCAGAACGTTTTCTAAAAACCTCAACATCAAAAGAATAATAGGGAAATTCTTTTTGTATCATGCTTTCATATTTCTTAATCTCCCCTTCATATTTATCAAGGTATTTATCGAGAAATGCCGGGGCGCTGTATTTTCTGACTGCATCAAAATAGGTTTTCCTGAAAAGGCTGTCTTTAAATAAATGATTGTTGCGTTTGTACATTGCTTTTTCCGGCAAATTTAATCCCAATCCAAATAATGATTTTGTGCTGTCAAAAACAAATTTATCAACATAACAATCAAAGATAATGGGTTGCAGACGTGAAATTACCGGGTTATAATAGAAACGTTGGTTATGCCATCGAAATGCATGGTGACCATGCATGCAATCAAGTAAAGCAAATGATTTTGCAGTTTTCTCAATATCAAAGATTTCATTTGCTGATGCAGAAAGCCATCGGTAATGGGTTAGCAGATTTTGGGCAAGACCAAAATATTGCCATAATTTTGGAGACTTTCTTATCTTTTTTTCTCCAAATGCCCGTATCTCACATGTTTCATAAGCATAATCCGCGTGTATTTTCTGCCGGATATTATCCCAGAATTCGGATTCATCCATTTTCAATATAGGCCCTTCCCTGTGAGAAGCAGATTCTACAATTTGTTTTTTAAAATGTTCTTCGTAAGCATATACCCCTTTGGATTTTTCGTTCAGATACACAGCAACAAACCCGTATCGTGGGGCAAGCAATCCTTCATCAAGTGCTATTTTATGCATAAACCACTCCAACATAAAACCTCTGGTATGCGGTGATTGAAGTGAAAATTCACGCATCCCTTTCCATGAGTCATCATTCATTTCAATCCTGAATGACCATTTATCTCCTTCTACATGATCAAGCCAATCTCCTTTCAGGCGTATATTGATGTCATTTAACTTACCACCCGTATTTATCAATGCTGATAATTCCTCTTTACATTCAGGTAAAATGGTACCTGCTTCATAAGCACGTTTGCGAAAATCTTTTAATTTATACAGCGGTTCATCATTGATCAGCAAATGAATAAGGGGCAAACTGTCAAATTCAGGATATGTTTTACCTTGTGAATTATGAATTGCAAGGGAGTCAACCCAGACATCCTGTTTTAATTTATTCCAGATATAAACATCCACAACGTCTTTTTTCATAGCCGGCGGGACAAAAAATTCAGTTCTTATTGTTTTCCAGTCACCAGACCGTGAAATTGTTTTTGACACTTCATACAATTCCTCTCCGGCTTGTGCAACCAGAATGGGATTAGCCTCAACATTGCATTTTATAGTAATCTGAAAATATTGGTTTGCCCTGAGTTTCGATATTTTAGCAAGGTTCTGGAATTTTCTGTTTTGAGAAATAAATAAACTCCGCTCTCCTTGAACTGCTTTTTCTGATGTAATATGTTTTTTATCAATTTCCCTGAATTTTATGCCATAAGCATCGGAAGGTTCTTCTTCCGCTTCAAATCCCATGAACAGGTCTATGGTCTCCCCTGTGTCACTCAGCCGGGAACTGAATTTGTTATGCAGGTATAATAAGATAAGAACAAATGCCACACCAGCAATTATCAAAAATGAATATACCAGGTTTTTTCTCTTTCTCATATTATTTTATCATAGAAAATAATAAGCAAAAATAAGATTTATTTTAGATGGTTCAAAATAAACATCTTTTTTACGAAAATTATATACATCCTGTTATAATGATAAATTCTATCTGTATTCATGGAATTAGCTTTGATAATTATTTTGCTGTAGTTTTTTCTTTTTTTACTAATCAGATTTATATTTTAAAGCTTTTTTATTACCTTTGATTGTTAGTAGAAAGTTGGCTTTTCTTTAATATAAGAAATGTCTGTTAACTCATTTCTATTCTATAAATGTTATTAAAACGAATAATTTACAGAATGAATAAGCATATCATATTTATTATTTTGATTTGTTGTTGCACACAAATCCTATGGGCGCAACCCGCCAATAACCGTTTTAGGGATGAAGGATTTAGCCTTAAAGTTGATAATAATGACTATGTTTATATTAGCGGGTTCACCAAGGCTTTAGGCAATGGAAACCGAAATGCTTACATCGCAAAGTTTGATAATTCAGGGAATTTTATCAAGGAAGTCTATTGGGGGAAAAATGAAACTGATGAATTCAGAGACATCATTGTGAAAGACAATAATATATATGCAACAGGTATTTCATATTGGCATGGCGGAAATTCTATTGAGATGATATTTGCTTTGTATAATTCAGAGCTTGAGCTTCAATGGATAAATAATTACGGAGGATTACATTGGCAATATGGTTATTTTATTGAATTTTTAACGGACGGGGGTATCATATTTGGAGGAATGGACAGGGAGTGTGGTCTTGGGCGTCCGTTAATTGTTAAAACAAATAATAATGGGGATGTCTATTGGGAAAAGAATATTGGGGAATGCAGGTCACTATATCCTGTGGATATTTTAGAAACAACATCCGGAAATCTGACATTTCTTTGCTCTTTGGGGGGATTTTTTAATTATGGGACGTTGTGGAGTTCCGCTAGCATGCATGATGCAGATATCTTGTTAATTAACACTGATGGTGATGGTAATATTTCGCATATTGACACTATTGGAGGGAATCAGCATGATATCCCCGTAAAGTTAGAGTATGTAAACCCGGATAAATCTCTATTACTCGCTCATTCTCAATCATGGACAGAAAATAAAAACTTTGATATATGTTTATTTTTTCTTAATGGGAACAATACCATTGATGATGTAAAAACTTACGGTGGTAATGCCTTTGAATATGCAGCAGATATGGATATTGATTCTGATGGGAATATTCATATTATTGGTACAAATGCAAGTTATACACAACATCCTGTCATTTATTATCTCAAACTGGATCAGCAAGGTAATATTATTGATGAAAAATATCTGCTCACTGAAATAAAAGGATATGGTGCATCAATCGAAGTAAAAGATACTTCGATTTACATTTTAGCAAATCTTTTTCCCGAAGATGATTTCGGGAAAATGGTATTGATGAAAAACTTTGAACCCTGTGATACTTTTGATTCAGAAAGCATTCAGCCTATTGTTGAAATTTATCCAAATCCGGTTTTCGGTCAGTGCAAAATTGATACTTATGGAATGTTTGATGATGACAATAAAATCAATATCAATATTTACGGGATGAAAGGAACTCTGGTAAAAACACTTACCTATTATGGTAATTATAATGTAATGGATTTGTCAGATGTAGCATCCGGTCACTATATTGTCGTGGTTTATGGTGATAAACATCGAATCACAAAAAAAATAATTGTGGAAAATGAATAATAAAAAGTTTTATTTAATCTTATCAATATTGCTTGTATTGCTATCAAAAAATGTATTCCCACAGAATCATGAACAGTATTTATTTGTAGGACATACATACCGGGGCCCTTATTTAATAGACACACGACTTGAAGAATTAGACACTGATATTTTTAAATATATTTGGTTGGGTGGAGATATTTGTTCCGACACATTTTTAGACTATCAGTCTTTGGATTACCTTCAACAACATCTTAATATCTGTGGAGAACATAACTACTGGTCATTGGGAAATCATGATGCAAGAAACGGCAACATAGACTGGTACAGTGATTTTACCGAAAAAAAAACGTATTATGCAGACTATTTTCCAAACATAAGTGCTTTTGTGTTTGATACAAACCTGTCGCCAGGAGATTGTGAAAATCTGGATAACCAATATCGGCAGTTTGTGAATTTATGTGACACTATATCACAGTCTTCATATCTGTTGTTGTTTTTCCACTGGGGTTTATGGTATGATGTTCCCGGGATCCCACAGCCAGGCCATTATTGTCACAGCAGTCTAAAATACTGGAATGCAAACTGTGATTCTGTCAATAACAATTTTGTCAATGCTGTTTATCCCCATCTTATTGAGGTTCAGAATAAAGGTATCGAAGTGATTTGTATTATGGGGGACATGGGGGCTTCTTATAAAAGCATTGATTATGTTTCTGATCACGGCATTCGTTTTCTTGGATGCGGATTATATAATCATCGGACAGAAAATATAAATGAAAGATATGCAGAAAATAATGACCGTGTTCTTGTTTTTGACCATAATATTGATGCAGATATACTTACCTATGAATATCAAGATCTGGATAGTCTTCTGCATGTTCAGAAAGGATGGACATACCTTACCAAACATGAATTCTCTAATTCAGATAGTTATGACAGCGCAAATATTGTAAATGAATATGCAGATAATTATGTATATTTACTTTCCCCTGATGACAGCCTGGAGGTTTTAAATAAAGAAATTAATTTTCAGGAAACGGTAGAGATAAGTTTTACACTTGCTGTAGAAGCACAAGAAGAATTTGATGGTTTTTTATCTGCCGAATTTAGTTATTTGGATAGTAATAACAACATTGTAAATGAAGAGTCTTATCCTATAGAAAATATACTTTATAATGAGTGGCAATATAATTATTATGGATTCAATGTGAATGGAAATAATTTTACAAGAATGCAATGTGTTTTGAAATCTGATTTATCAACTCCTGTAAAACTAAATAACATTATACTAATGTATAAATAATTAACTGGATTTCTTTTTATACCTATTGTAAGCACAAATAAAAATATCTGTCCCTTTATACACCAAAGCCTGCAATTTTAAAATTAAGCTCACTAATGTTACCAGTATTCATTAAAGAATTTTTATCTTTATCCTGAAAAATTGATGATTTAACATCTTATCATGATAAAAAACAAAACCATAGCAGTAGTTGTCCCTGCATACAACGAGGAAAAACAGATCGAAATGGTAATTGAGACTATGCCTGATTTTGTTGATCGTATTGTTATTGTAAATGATAAATCA
>JAYENB010000292.1:0-1646 GCA_034721855.1 Bacteroidota bacterium | reverse complement strand
TACACCGATAAAATGAAATATGAGGCCATGAAAACGGCCATTGAAGTAAGTGAAAGTTTACATGCAGATGAATGCGGCATAAGTAAATCAACGTTTAATGAGCTTTTATCCACGTTTTCGCGGTTTGAACAAATATACATAAGCCGTGAAAAATTAAAACACGACAACGATTATAAAGCGTTTCGTAATAAAGCCCGCATGTATATTGAACATTATCTTCAGGTTTTGATCATGGCTGTAGAAAGAGGGGAATTACCTTCTGATGCATTATTGTATTACGGATTAAAACCCGGCTCAACAAAATTACCCGACTTACGTACTGACAACAAACTGATTGATTTTGGCAAGTTTCTGTTTGAAGCGGATTCTAAACGCATACTTGAAGGCGGGAAATACATTACCAATCCGGGGATAGCTGTGGTAAAAGTTTGGTTTGAAAAATACGTAAGTGCGCGGGAAAACCACAGGGTGCAAATAGAAAAATACAGAAACAATAAGGATTTTATTGAACAGATACGGTGGGAAGCTCATGCTTGCATCAAAAACACATGGGATGAAATTGAAATGTCTTTTGAACACTTAAGCCCTGCTCTCAAACGAAAGGCTGCTGCTCACTACGGTGTTATGTATGTGGAAAGCCCGCGTGAACAAGCCATCCGTACAGCACCATCTACCGGATCACTGTTTAACAGAGATGAAATCCCCGAAAAGGAACCTGAAATCCGCACAGTACACAGCCCAAAAAACACCAGGATATTAAAACCCATTTCAGCAAGTACCGAAAATCAGGCCAGCATTAGTTTTGTGATAGAAGACAGGCATTGAGGAGAACGGATTATTCGATAATCAGTTGAGTTTTGTTTGTAAGCATTGAAGCATCTCATAGCTCATGAACAAAACAATCTTTACAACAAGCCTCCCATTTCCAGGTAATAATTTTCTTTTTCCCGCATCTGTTTTTGTTCGCTTTCATTGCTGTCATTGTATCCGCACAAATGCAAAATGCCGTGTATCATCACGCGGTGTAGCTCATGGTTTATGTCCACATCATAATAAGCGGCGTTGTCTTTTACCCTGTCCACGCTGATGAACAGATCGCCTGATACTGTGTTGTTTTCTCCGTAGTCAAAGGCAACAATATCGGTAAAATAGTTGTGGTTCAGGTATTTTTTATTGATTTCAAGGAGGTATATATCAGAACAAAAAATGATGCTGCAATCACCTGCTTCCCTGTTCTCACTTTTTATTGTTCGCCTGATCCATGCTGCTGCTGCAGGTTTGTTAAAATCAGGCATATCAACATCTTCGCTGTAAAAATTGATACTCATCACTAATATAGCGTTTCTTAATTAACATAACTTGTCCGGCGTAATGAAGTAAAGACGGATGAAATGAAGACGGATTATTAATGTTCAAAACTATGCTACTCTCTTTTGATTCATTACGACCTACTTTTATCCTATACACAAAATCTTTCTTAATTAATGATTGAGCCCAGTCTAAAAAGTCATTTCTTTGCCACTAAGACACAAAGACACAAAGTCTCACAATTTAAAATACTGCAATACAAATACTTGTGACTCTTGGTGTCTTCGTGACTTTGTGGCATTTCTCATTTTTTTGACTTTTTAGACAGGGCTCACAAT
>JAYENB010000291.1:0-1653 GCA_034721855.1 Bacteroidota bacterium | reverse complement strand
CTGTATCCGGAATGGATGAATAATCCACATTCATATCCGCATCTCCTGTCACATTCAGAGGTATAAGTATCGGATCATCAATATTTGTGGTGTCATTGATTCGGTTAAACACAATTAAGGTTGTACATCCTTCATACATTTCATCCGTTGAATACCATGGGTTAAAAGCACTTACCTCATACATGAGTCCTGACGTAAAACTACCTGCTTTAAAAAACACGCCTGAATCATAAGATGAATCACCTGCATCACCAATGGCCAGTTTGATATGGTAAGTTTCGCACATTTGGACTTCTGCCTCAGCAACAAGCGGGATGCTTGCCCCATCGTATTCAATGTCATTATCATATGACAATAAACTCGTATTTGCATCCGTAGAACCGGTGTAATAAATTCCGCTGTTATACACATTATCAATGGTAACAGGCTGGCCATTGGGCAGCAAGGCTATATTGATCGCATCATCGGTATAGGGACCACTAATACCGGGACCGGAAAGGAAAAAACCAAAAGCATCATTAAAACTGGAGTTGGCAAATTCATGAAATTCTTCAGAGCCAAAAATGTATTCAAATTTAAGTGTATCGCTGGCCGGGATAAAATCAAATTCCAGGATAGCAGCATCATTGACATCATAAAGAGGGCCGAGTATTAGTTCAAGGTCAGGATCGGATCCCCCACTGGTCATTGCCCCTGTTGATGTTCCAACATCAGGTCCTTCAGCAAGGGTGGCATCACCTGAACACAGGATAATGCCTTCATCAAAACCTGAAGAACCTATGGCACCTGTAAAATAACCAATACTTATGGGATCGCCGGTATAAACAACATTTTCGGCCTCAAGGCAACCGGATATCAACACATCCTGCACGAGTTGTTGCGGGGTATATGTGCTCTGATCCACAGAAATCAGTTTGGGCTGGCTTGTTGGTTCATGTTTTCTTACTGCGAGTTGAATGGTTTCATTTGTCATATCCTGAGAAAACCACACACGCAAAATAACCTCTTCACCTGCTTCAAAATCTGATTGCCTGATGCGGAACAACCCGGGAGATTCGGAAATATGGGTTTGTTTGACTATACTATACCCTTCCCCGTTGAAAGTATAAGCTGCCAAGCCTGCGGTTAACCCATCCTGGTTAGGATATTTTATAAACGCATGAATATCATGGTTTGCCGGCATTATAAATTGAGCATAATAATTTTGGGGATAATACATTCTCAGGGCATCCTCCACGGGAAGTTCAATATTTTCACTGGGAAAAAGGGTATATTCATTAAACACAAGTTCATCTGAAGTCAACATAATTTCCGGGTTGGAAGGATCAGTTGATAACACATCTGTGTTACTGTCTGATGATTGTGCGAATACAACATTAAAGGCTGTTAGCAAGCAAATAATAATGCTATATATAATAGCTTGTTTTTTCATAAT
This sequence comes from Bacteroidota bacterium, assembly GCA_034721855.1. Lineage (GTDB taxonomy): Bacteria > Bacteroidota > Bacteroidia > Bacteroidales > ML635J-15 > JAQIBY01. The sequence continues at coordinate 218 of JAYENB010000291.1, read as the reverse complement.
TACCTTAATTCAACCAAATAAATTCTTTATAAATCAGACGTTGCATTATTAATTCAGTTGCCTAAAATAATAAAAAAAACCCTTAATAACAAATAACGAAGTAAAATGAAATGAATAGTGTTTGTGTTAATTTTACACTTGGATCGCAAATTAGTTGGCAATAAAGCAGTTGGCAATTGGCAAAAGACATTTCCCTTTTTGCCTACTGCCTACTGCCA
>JAYENB010000290.1:0-8422 GCA_034721855.1 Bacteroidota bacterium | reverse complement strand
ATTGCTTTGCCACTAAGACACGAAGACACAAAGTATCACAAAGATTAAAGCATTGTAATTCTGTCCTTTGTGGATCTTGGTGTCTTAGTGACTTTGTGGCATTTTTCATTTTTTTGACTTTTTAGACTGTGCTCATCCTTATATGGTTCAAAAACAACCATTCTTAACTGTCTATGTGACCAAATTATTCAATTTCTTAGTAACCTTGCCCGGCGACAGACGGGTCTCCGTCTTTGCGGTGAAAATCAAATGTGTCTGATTAGTTAAGGTTTTTTTAATTTTAGCACTGAGTAGTTACAATTTTTGTAGTGGTACTACAAATTTTCAGTATAATTTTTGTAGTCGTACTACAAATATTTAATAGAATTTTTGTAGTATTAATACAAATATTTAATTTAATATTTGTATCTTTGGTGCAAAGAATCCATTTAATTTTTGTATTTTTGAAAAAATTTTGCCATGTATCTAAAAAGACATTATAAAAATCTAAGCACATGGATGTGGAAAGGGAAGGTGCTTTTAATTTATGGAGCCAGAAGAACCGGAAAAACAAGTTTATTAAAAAAATACCTGGAAACCTGTAAACATACATATAATCTAGAAACCGGTGAAAATGTCCGTCTCCAACAACTGTTAAATTCAGGGGATATTAAAAAATTGAAAGAATATGCATATTCCACTGATCTTTTGGTTATTGATGAAGCACAAGAGATTCCTAACATTGGCAAAGGGCTAAAAATACTCATTGATATAAGACCCGAACTTAAAATAATAGCATCTGGTTCATCTTCATTTGAATTAAACCAACAAATCGGAGAACCACTAACCGGGCGTAAACGCGACCTCAAACTTTACCCTTTATCATGGTTTGAGCTCCAACATTCCATATCAAAATACGATCTGCGGCAAGGACTAAACGAACACATCATTTATGGCCTCTATCCTGAAGTTTTAACAGCAAAAACAAACACTGAAAAAGAAGAAATTTTACGTGAACTTGTAAATTCATATCTATTGAAAGACATTTTGAGTTTTGATAGGATTAAATCATCGCAAAAACTGCTTGAATTGTTACAACTCTTAGCCTTTCAGGTAGGATCTGAAGTATCACACCATGAACTTGGAAAACAATTAAGCATGAATAGTCGTACCATTGAAAGGTATCTGGATTTACTCGAAAAATGCTTTGTCATCCATAAATTATCTGCATTCAGCAAAAACACAAGAAAAGAAATAACAAAAAAGAACAAATATTACTTTTATGACAACGGAATTCTCAATGGCATCATTTCCAATTTCAACTTTCCTCCATTACGAAATGATATAGGGGGATTATGGGAAAATTTCCTGATTAATGAACGCATGAAAGCATTGCATTATAAAAGAGTTTTTCCCAAACGACATTTTTGGCGGTCATATGCAGGGCAGGAATTAGATTATATTGAAATACATAATGGAGAAATGTTCACATGGGAATTTAAATGGAAACTACCTAAAACAACATCCATGGTAGAAGAACCATCAGGCTTTGCCTCCTATTATTCCGATTATAACTATTCACTCATAAACAGGGAAAACTTCATGGAATTTGTCCTGCTGGAAGATTTTATAGACGAACCCTAAATCAGTAAGAACTTGTCATATCAGAGTCCACAACAATTATATAGTCGGCTTTGCCTTCATGTTGTTCCTCCAGGCTGGAAATATCATCCTGTACAACCGTTGTGATTGTCTCTTTTTTAAGATGAGGTTTATAATGCATGAGATACCACACAATCCCTTCATGGTATTCTGAATGGAAAGCGCCGTTAAAATGCAGAAACACATCACCTTCATTCATTGCCTCCCCAATTGAATAAGCCATACATGCATCTTTTAAAGCTTGTGCTTTGGGCAAATTGGGAGATAGTTTTTTACTCATGGGGCCAGATTTTGACATCTTCATCATCTTTTTATAGGATTTTAAATCCGGATCATAAGGTATTGGCAAAGGAGGCAGCAATTCTTTTCCTGGGTCACTGATCTTTTCCAGACTTTCAAATCCTTTTCTGAAAACCAAAGATGCATACCGGCGTGGAACATTGGTTGCCACAAAACGCAAATTGTTTTTAGCAGCAAAATCCACTAATGGCTTATAATCACTTTCATAATTAGGCCAAAAATGGGTTGCTTCCTCAAATTTCTTTTCCGGAATCAGGCCAGTGGTGTATTCATCCAAAACCAATTGTTGATCGGTTTCAAACATTTCAGCACCAAGCGCAAGAGCATCACCATGGTAATCATACAAGACTTTGGCTATTTTAAGTTCCAGCCAATGCGAAATCGGGTTGTTATGCAATTCACCAAAAAAAGTCACATCCGTTTTGGATAATTCTGTCAACATTTCACTATACAGAACCTCATTACCATCTTCTGTATAAATCTTAAATGCCCCTTTATCCTGTGCTTGTAAAGCAAGACCTAAAAACATTATTAATACGATAATAAATACATTTTTTTTCATAATCTTTATTCTTTTATTTTATTTTTGTTAATTTAGTATTCAAATAATTTTATACTACTATGGCTAATACATGTTTAGAATGTGGTGAACCAATTATCGGACGTTCAGATAAAAGGTTTTGCAGTGACCAATGCCGCAACACATACAACAACAGATTACGCAAAGATCTGAACAACACAATGCGCAATATTAACAATATTTTGCGAAAAAATCGACGCATTCTTAATAAGTATAACCCACATGGCAAGGCAAAAGTTAAGAAAAAATTATTATTGGATGCAGGTTTTGATTTTGATTACATGACCAACATTTATGAAACCCAAAAAGGACTGCGCTACATTTTCTGTTATGACCAGGGATATATTGAGCCTGATTCTGACATCATTACGATTGTTGAAAGAAAAGAATACGTTTGATTTCTTTTTTTAAGTTTAAAACCTCACCTATTATTGCTACCTTTGTGCTAAAACATCAGCACTATGAATCTAAGCATAACATACCTTGCCGAGCCCACTCCCGATAAGTCAGTTGTATATATCATTCATCCGGATTATCCCATTGAGCAATTATCATTTACAAAAACTGAAGCCGCTTACATCAGGGAACAGGTTAAATCGAATAAAAACCTCATTCACATCAATTCCTATTTCAAACATTCGTTTGTGCTTGTGATTGCAGATAAATACACAAACGACAACAGAGAAAAACTTCGAAATCAGGGGAATGAGATTTGTGAAATGGTGAATACACATAAAGTGTCCCACCTGTTGATTGATGATTGTACTGACATTGAGTTTGCATGGCAAGATTTGACAGAAAGCATCGCATTGTCCAACTATCAGTTCACGAAACACATAAAAAAGCCTCAAAAAAACACATTAACACAGCTGGAAATATTCAGCAGCCAGGCAGACAAAACAAAAATCAACTCATTAACAGCCACCCTTGAAGGTGTTTATTTTGCCCGCGACCTTGTCAATGAACCCCATTCACATCTAAACGCGCTGAATTTTCCCGAAGTATTGAAAACAAAATTCAAGAACACAAGCCTGACATTAGATATACTACATTTAAAACAACTGGAATCGTTGAAAATGGGAGGCCTCTTAGCTGTAAATAAGGGAAGTGAAACGGGCCCGTCGTTTAGCATTGTTGAATGGAAACCTGCCGAACCCATTAACAGCAAACCCATTGTATTGGTGGGGAAAGGGGTAATGTTTGATACCGGTGGATTAAGTATAAAATCAGCCAAAGGCATGGAAGACATGAAATCGGATATGGCAGGCGCTGCAGCTGTAGCAGGCACTATGCTAAACCTTGCCAGGGCTGACTCAACATATCATGTCATTGGGTTGATCCCTGCCACTGATAACAGACCCGGAAAAAACGCCTATCTGCCACAGGATGTGATCTACATGCACGACGGCACCAGCGTGGAAGTACTCAACACCGATGCAGAAGGCAGAATGATTCTGGCTGATGCACTGAGTTATGCAAAACAATATAAACCGCAACTTGTCATTGAGTTATCTACACTTACAGGATCTGCAGAAATTGCGGTGGGAATCAAAGCCATTGCTGCAATGGGAAATACCAATGACAACATGGAAACATTGAAAAAAGCAGGCTTTGCCTGTTACGAGCGTATAGCAGAACTCCCGTTTTGGGACGATTATAAAACTTTATTAATATCTGATATAGCAGAACTTAAAAACGTTGGCAGCAACAATGCCGGAGCCATTACCGCCGGAAAATTTTTGGAACATTTTACCGATTACCCTTTTATTCACCTTGATATTGCAGGACCTGCTTTTCTCGAAACTACAGATTCATACCGTGGTAAAAATGGAACAGGTGTCGGCGTTAGACTTTTAAACGAATTTTTCTATCTTAGTAAACAAAAATATTAGTATTATGGATAAAATAAGATTAGGCATTACACACGGAGACATTAACGGGATAAGTTATGAAATCATTATTAAAACACTCATAGACAAACGGATCTTGGATTTTTGTGTTCCTGTCATTTACGGATCACCCAAAGTAGCAGCTTATCACCGCAAAGCCATCAATATTGACAATTTTAGCCTTAACCACATCAACGATGCCACAGAAGCCAACCCAAAACGTGCCAACGTTATTAATGTGGTGGATGACAATATCCGCGTAGAATTGGGAAAAAGTACTGAAGCTGCCGGAGAATCATCTTTTCTTGCACTTGAAGCTGCTATAAATGATTTGCAGGTTGGTAAAATTGATGCCCTGCTTACTGCTCCCATCAACAAGCATAACATTCAGAGGAAAGATTTTGAATTTAAGGGACATACAGAATACCTTGCTCAACGCTTCAATGTTGAGGATTTTCTTATGCTTATGATAAGCGATGAATTAAAAGTAGGGGTGGTAACAGGTCATGTTCCAGTATCTCAAATTGCCGATCATATCACGAAAGAGGCTATTTTGAAAAAAATCAAGGTACTCAATCACAGTTTGAAATACGACTTTGGCATAAGGAAACCAAAAATTGCTGTGTTGGGGCTCAATCCCCATGTTGGAGATAAAGGCCTTGTTGGTATGGAAGAAGAGGAAATTATTTTGCCCTCTCTTGATATGGCCAGAGATGAGAACATTATTGCCCTTGGTCCTTATCCTGCCGACGGGTTTTTTGGCAGTTCATCTTATTATAATTTTGATGCTGTATTAGCTATGTATCACGACCAGGGATTGGCTCCATTTAAAGCCCTGGCAAAAGATGGTGGTGTAAATTTTACTGCCGGATTGCCTTTTGTCAGAACCTCTCCTGACCACGGGACTGCTTATGAAATTGCGGGCGATGGGAAAGCATCCCCTGAAGCATTCAGAAAAGCACTTTATCATGCAATTGATATTCACAAAACCCGACATAAAGAAGAGGAACTTGAAAAAAATGCTCCCGATATGAATAGTGTCCGTCCATAATGTCCGATTTCTGCGTTACGCTCGCATTGACAACCAGACACTTACTTTATTGTCAGACTCTAAATGAAGAATAAATCAACTATTAATGACAAAATCATGAAAAAATACACGCTCTTTTTCCTTTTGTTGTTGATGTGTTTTTTGGCATCCGCCCAACAGGACACTGGCAAGATAAAACAGGATGCCCAAATAATACTTACAGCAAGGGCACAGGGCACAACCTTCGCCAACACCGAATACAGAGCTACACATGTTCATGATATTACAAACAAAAACAAACTTTTATATAATGTGATTGATTTTGAACCTTCCGGTTATGTCATCCTGGCAGCAGATGATAATATTCATCCCCTGATTGCATACAGTTTTGACAATGATTATCCCCATGAAAAAGAGGTACACAATTTCAATGCATGGATGAAAAATGTTGAAGCTCAAATTCTTAATACACGGAAAGCATATATCCCTGCTGACAAAAAGATTCGTGATGCATGGAACAACATTGAAAACCCGGATTATTGGAAAACAAGTAAGTTAAAATCGGTATCTCCTTTGTTGCATACAGAATGGAACCAGGGAAAATATTACAATGCATCCTGCCCTGAAGATCCTGCTGGACCGGATGGGCATGTGTTCGCCGGATGTGTAGCCACGGCATTAGGCCAACTCATGAATTATTTCAGGCATCCTGTTCAAGGAAACGGCTACTACAGCTATACCGACCCCAATTACGGTTTTCTTGAAATGGATTTTTCACAACAAACTTACAACTGGGATGCCATGGGTACCAGCCTGAATTCATACAATCCTGATATTGCTGACTTGCTGTATCATATCGGCATTTCGGTAGATATGCAGTATGGACCTGACGGATCCGGTATGTATAATCACAAAGGAGCCTATACCCTGCGAACTTATTTTGGTTATGATAACGAAACACAATATCTTTTCCGGGATAGTCTTGATGAAAATTTTGACTGGCCGGGGATGCTCATTGATCACCTGGATCAAAACATCCCGTTGTATTATGGAGGGTGGTCAGATACCGTATTTCAATCGGGACATGCTTTCATTGCGGATGGTTACCAGGACAGCACTTATTTTCATTTCAACTGGGGTTGGGGTGGAGCTGCTGATGGGTATTTTAATCTCAATTCACTTACCCCTTCCGGTTATGATTTTACACATTTTCATGAAGCCATTGCCAACGCTACTCCTGATATTACATCTTCGGAAGCATGCAGTGGACAGAAAACAATTACAACAAAACAAGGCTGTCTTGGAGATGGAAGTGGCCCATTGTACAACTATGAAAATGATTTGGAATGTGAATGGCTAATTCAACCGGATGATTCTGTAGCAAAGCTGAATTTTGAACTTCTTAGTTTTAAAACTCAGCCCGGTGATGAACTAATTATCTACGACGGCCCCGATGATACATTTCCGGTGTTAGAAACATTTTCGGGTGATGTTAACCCGCAAAGTTTTGAAAGCACTGCGGATAATATGCTGGTAAGGTTTATTACCAACAGCTCAGGGACAGACGAGGGATGGTTGTTAAGTTATGATTCAGAACAACCGAATTATTGTGATCTTGTGACTACATTTACAGACAGCAGCAGAGTCATAAGTGACGGTAGCAACAGTTACCTTTACAATCAAAATACGTTTTGCAACTGGTACATTCAACCCGAAGGAGCCGATTCCGTATGCATTCAATTCCTTGAATTTGACGTTGCGGATGGAGATTATGTAAAGATTACAGATGAAAATGAAAATTATATTGTTGCTAACTTTACCGGCACTACTATTCCTGAACCTTTTTTCGTAAATTCGGATAACATTACCCTGACCTTCAGAAGTTATAACAACAGGGCACAGGGATGGAAATTAAAATATGCCATGAATACAGCCCTGTCAACAGAAAACCCGACGTTTTCGCGTGCTACACTTTATCCAAATCCGGCAAGCACATACTGCTGGTTTTCGTTTTATAATCAAAAGGATAAAGTCCTGAATATACGCATTCACGACACAAGCGGAAAGCTGATTTACACTGACAAAAGTTTTATTAACAGCGGCCACAATCGCATTGCAATACCTGTTTTCAACTTACAGCGCGGTTTATATTTCATAAGCCTGACAACCGACAGTAAACATGACATAAGAAAGTTGATGATTAATTAGTTGAAAGCCTTTCCTTTTTTCAAAATTTCAAAATTTTGTTGGAGGACGCATCCCCGCTGTTTTTATTACACTCGCTAAGCGACTTATACCGATATGTGTTAAATTGTGTAATTTTAATAATTTTGGCTGCACTCGGCAAAGCTCAAGCAAGCTTGGCTATGCCCTCGTTGGCACAAAATTTCAGTTTTGAACGCAACTTGTATTAGAGTCGCTAAGCGAGTGTAATAAATACAGCGGGGTCGGTGTACGCCTGCAAGCTGTACTCCCGGATGCCGGTATCTGCATGCCGGTGGCAGGGAGTTCCCGCTGGTCACTCCTGCCACCGCGCAGCATACCACGGCATCCGGCAGCACAGGCTTTCCGGCTCCCCCCTTGCGCAGGGACAAACATACGAGGTCACCCGAAATAAATCATGATGATTAACACTGCTTAATCCTGAAGACGGAAAAGCTAACTTTAGAATTACCAAAGCAAGATGTGGTTTTGATTCTGCTTTTGTTACCATCCCGAATGCTTTCGGGATGCCGCCAAAAACTACCTAAAGCAGGAAGCCATTTACTAAGCAATTAGGTAACTGTTCACACTTTAAAATTAAATAACTGTTAATTGACCTAATTTCTAATTGCTCTAATTAATCTAAAAAAATAACCAATAAAACTAATAACAAAAAGTGGGATTTAGAAGAAAGAACAGCTAAATTTGGAGAGGATATAATTATATTTTGTAAAAAAGTCCCAAGAAACCCAATTACAATTCCTCTAATAACACAACTTG
>JAYENB010000289.1:0-1663 GCA_034721855.1 Bacteroidota bacterium | reverse complement strand
GTTGGCAGTTGGCAACCACCAACTAATTCGCGCTCGCTCGAATTTGCAATCCGAGTGTAAAACGTAAAATTAACGCAAAGATAGTTAATTTTCTCAAATCCACTGATATTTAGATAATTTGTAAGCAAGGCATGAATTTTTTTGAATAGCCAAAGCTATTTAGTGGATCTAAGAAAACATAAAGCAAGCTGATAGTCAATATACTATTGTTGAAAACTTGTCTGAATCTAACGGCTATAAATTTGATAAATTGCTGAAAAAGGGGATTTTTAAAGTATTAATGCTTTTACATTCGCATATTTTTATTGAAAATTATTAAAAGATTCAAATATGAGACAGAGATTCGAACAGCAATTAATACCTGGTCAACTACCAATTGAAGAAACATTTATTAATCCCAAAAGCAGAAATGCAATTGATGAACTGCTGGCAGCATTAAAGTAAATTTATTGCAATAAGACATGTAATGAGCGGATATTCAGGATATTAGAGAGCCATATAAAAGAAAGCAAAGAAGCCACAGGGAGAAGAGGAATGGATTTATGGAAGATTTTTGTATTAGCCCAATTACGTCTTTGTTTGAATATCAGTTATGAGATGCTCCATAATCTTGCAAACAATCATCGGACACTACGTCATTTAATGGGTGTGGAACGAGAATTTGGATATGAACGAATTGAATTTGAGTATCAAAACATTTATGACAATGTATCGGCATTAAGTGATGATTTAGTGAAAGAATTGAATTCCATTATTTTGGAATTCGGACATCAGCAGGTATTTAAAAAAAAAGGAAATACAGCATTGCGCTTAAAATCGGATAGTTTTGTAGTTGAGAGCAATGTGCATTTTCCCACTGATTATAATTTATTGTGGGATAGTGCCCGCAAGTGTATTGATTAGGTTTCCAAATTTTTAGCCAAATATAGTGATATCGAGGGATGGCGAAAGATAGCCAACTGGAGAGGAGAAATGAAAGGTTTGATGCGTGAGCTTGGTAAGGCAAGCAGTTCAGGTGGAAAAGGTAAGCAAGATCGTGTTGTTTACGCGACAAAAAGATATCTGACTAAGGCAAAGGCATTACTGAAAAAACTGAATGGGTTAAAAAAGGCAAACTGAGACCAAATGTTGAATTGGTGAAGAAATTGGCAATTACCACCGACCAATATGATTTAATTGTTGATTACAAACTGATGCATGAGACCCAGTACAGGGATATTACTTTGGAAGTAGCTGACAGGCTGTCATCCAGATACAATATCAGATCATGGAGTTTTGATAAGGGTTTCTGGAATAAATACAATAAGCCTCTTTTGGAGATGGAAATTCCAAAAGTAATTATGCCAAAACTTGGCAAGCGTACGAAAGCAGAAGAGGCAGAAGAAAGTTCCCGGTCATTTCGGCGTCTTAAAAACAAGCACAGTGCAATTATGACAAAAAAAGGATTGTTGTATATAAAAAGATAAACAAGGAAAATGATTTTATTGAATTGGGGTATCTAAGGGTTAGGTGATAAGTAGCTTTTCTTTAAAGTCTTTAACTGCAAAAATAAGACAGGCAGGCTGCTCATGTGAAAAATTAAAGAAAAATAAGATGATAAAGTATAAAAACATAAAGAAATCAGATTGAAAATCCATGAAAAATGCTCAGAACCCTTGATGTT
>JAYENB010000288.1:0-1663 GCA_034721855.1 Bacteroidota bacterium | reverse complement strand
GACCTCATATTTTCCGCCTCTGGCAAAACCTAAAAGTTGTTTTGTGAGATCTGCTGCGCTTTTAACGGACTCCTCTATTCCTTGTAAATGGTTAAAATCGGGATGGGAAGAATCCTTATCCATAAGTATCAAAGAGGTGCGTCCCTGGATACCCATGAGCAGGTTGTTAAAGTCGTGAGCAATACCTCCTGCCAGGGTGCCGATGGCTTCCATTTTTTGTGCTTGCTGGAGTTGGGCTTCAAGCCTGGATTTGTCAGTAATATCGTGGGCTATTTGAATAACACCGTGTATATTTCTTTTTTCATCAAAAACCAGCTCAGTTTTTATATCCAATATTGTCCCATCCGGGGTATGCCTTACAATCTGTTCTGTCTTTTTTGTTCTTAAGGATTTCATTGCGGGACAACCATCACAGGTTTTTTTTGGGTCATCACCCCAAAATTCATAGCATTTATGCCCTATCATCTCTTCAGAAGATTTGTTAACCGAAGCAATACCGGCTTTGTTTACCCACAGTATTTTCAGGTTTTTATCAACAAACCTTATATTTGTTGTGAGCCCGTCCAGTATAGCCTTTTTTTCTGCCTCACTCTTCTTTAGCGCCTCCTTTGCTTGCTCGCGCCTGGTGATATCACGAGCGATCTCAGTGATACCGATAATTTTACCCCTGTTATCCTTTATTGGGACAGCATAATTGTCCCAATAACTCTTACCTACACCCTTCATAGCGGGCTGGCACATGATTTCATTTTCAACATTTCCATTTTGCAAGGCTTTTATGCAAGGACAACCTGAGCAAGGAGAATCATTTCTCTGAAATATTTTATGGCACTTATGCCCTACAATATCAGATACAGTTTTATTAATTATGGAAGCAGCTCTCTTGTTTGCCCAAACTATTCTCAAATCTGTATCATATTGCATTATCATATCAATAGAAGCATTGAGTATGTCATGTTTCTGTTTTTCACTTTCCCTTAGTTCTTCTATTTTTTCTTCCAATTTTTCATATGTTGGTTTTCCAGCCATTACAAATTCCTCCAAAGATAAAATCGCTGCATTATTTCATGCGACACGCCTTTGATGCTTTAAAATCGGAACTCCGTGCGTTTCAGTATGCCATTCAATGGGCATGAAAATGATCCATCTCATCCCCCTCCCAGGGGCAAAGGGGGTTATGTTGCGAGTTTAATTATGTTGTGAGAATTTAATTCCCCCATTTAATTCCTTTTATCTTATTCCAAAACAAACTAAAAAATCCATCTAATTTTTTTATTCATTTAATTCTCCCAAAGAAGCTTGAAAAGCATATCCATTTTGTTCATCTGATTCAAGCCCGGCAATTACCCTTATTGCGAATTTGACAACTGGAACCCTCGTTTGATTGCCTATCCTAATTCATCGCTTTAATTCTTTACCATCCATTTTATTCCTTTCATTTTGTTTCCTCGGATATAAAAATTCCTTTCATTTTTTTATTCAGAATTAATTCAAATTGACACTACAAGTGTTTTTTTTCAAGGAAAACTTTTATGGGTTATGCGCGCTTCAACACGCCTTGAAAACAAACAAAATTACGGCGCAATCTGTATAACTTATTTATTCTTGATTCCTAATTGAGATTAAGTTATAAAATTTTTATGCCAAGAAAAGCTCGCATAGA
>JAYENB010000287.1:0-8532 GCA_034721855.1 Bacteroidota bacterium | reverse complement strand
AATTTTTAATGGCAAAACACATTATGTTATCAAAACTCAGAAATATTGGCATCGCTGCACATATTGATGCCGGAAAAACAACCGTAACCGAACGGATTTTGTTTCTCACGGGCATAAAACGCAAATTGGGTGAAACCCATGACGGCAAAGCAACCATGGATTTTATGAAACAAGAGCAGGAGCGAGGCATTACCATTGCTTCTGCAGCCATAACAGCGAGTTGGAATAACCATCAAATCAACATCATTGATACCCCGGGCCATGTGGATTTTACCATTGAAGTGGAACGCTCCCTGCGAGTCATTGATGGCATGCTGGCTGTATTTTGCTCGGTTGGAGGTGTGGAACCCCAAAGTGAAACAGTATGGTATCAGGCAGACAGGTATAAAGTGCCGCGCATTGCGTTTGTCAACAAAATGGACCGTACGGGTGCGGAATTCTTTGATGTCGTTGAGCAAATGAATGAGTACCTTGATGCACATGCCGTTCCCTTTCAGGTGCCCATGGGAGCAGAAGAAGATTTTAATGGCATGATTGATGTGATTGAAGGCAAAGCCTACGAATTTGATGAAAAACGACGAATAGAGATCCCCATTCCTGAAGCGTTTCAATCACAATACGAAAAAGTGCGCTCAGAACTGATTGAACGCTTAAGTGAGTTCAATGAGGAAATAATGGAATTGTACCTTGAAGACAAAGAGATACCTGTCCCTTTGCTAAAACAGGCAGTCAGGGAAGCCAGCCTTAAATTGATGATCACACCGGTTTTTTGCGGAGCTGCTTATAAAAACAAAGGCATTCAACTGTTGCTGGATGCCATTGTGGATTATTTGCCTTCTCCCGGGGATGTCGGTGCTGTTATTGGTGAGGATGTGGACGATGATACAAAGACCCACCCACGCTTGCCCTCAAAAAATGACCCTGTTTCAGCGCTGGCGTTTAAACTTGTCATTGACCCTTATGTAGGCCAGCAAACTTTTGTGCGTATTTATTCAGGCGTCATAAATAGCGGAGCTGAAATATACAACAGCACTAAAGGCAAAAAAGAAAGAATAGGCCGGTTGATGAAAATTCGGGCAAAAGAACGGGAAGAAGTAAAAAGTGCCGGCCCCGGTGAAATTGTTGCCCTAATTGGTATGAAACACACAAAAACCGGGGATACCCTTTGTGATACCAATAACCCGATTTACCTCGAAAACATCACAGTGCCGCCTCCGGTTATTGAAATGAAAATCAGCCCCCGCACACGTAAAGAACAAAGTAAACTGGGTGAAGCCCTTGTGAAACTTGCAAATGAAGACCCCTCATTTAACGTCCATTTTGATGATGAAACAGCGGAAAATGTCATTGCCGGCATGGGAGAACTTCATTTGGAAATCATTGTATCCCGTTTAAGGGATGAATTTAACGTGGATGTGGAAGTGGGAGAACCATCAGTTGCTTACCGTGAAGCCATTACTGAGGAAACAGAGGTAGAATACCGGTATGTCAAACAATCAGGCGGTAAGGGGCAATTTGCACAAACCTTACTCCGCATTGAACCGTATAAAGATGATGTCTATGAGTTTGTTGACAGAATAAAAGGAGGGCGGATTCCTGCAGAATTTATCCCTGCCGTTGATAAAGGCATACGTGCCACTATGGCCAAAGGTATCTTGGCCGGTTTTCCCATAGAAAATGTCCGTGTCACTGTGCTTGATGGAAAATATCACCCTGTGGATTCTTCGGATTTTGCCTTTCAGATATGCGCTTCCATTTGTTTTAAGCAGGGATTCAATAAAGCCAGGCCTATACTCATGGAACCGGTGATGAAAATTGAAATTAACACCCCGGATGGATACATTGGAGACATTGTCGGCAACATAAACCGGCGGCGTGGTAAAATTGAATCCATGCGGCGTTTTCGGAAAGGCTCTCAAAAACTGAACGGCCTTGTGCCCCTGGCGGAGATGTTTGGATACGCTTCCGTGTTGCGGAATATATCCAGTGGCCGTGCCAATTATTCCATGGAATTTTACAAATACATGCCGCTGGCAAAGGATGTCGAGGAAAAAGTGTTGGAAAAGATAAGGGATGAAAAAGAAAAAAAACAAACATAAGCAGTGAAAAAGATGCCGTTTTTCCAGGATTCCCGTTTACAAAGAATCATCTGAAAACATTACGGGATATCTGCTCAAGGAAGATGTCATGGCGGAAATCATAAACAATAAAAAATACAATAAACACATCTCTGAAATTAAACGTGACATCCTCGTAGCTCCCGAAAGCACACCTGTTGTCAGGTTGTATGAAAAAATGATAAATTCCAATGAAATGATTTCCCTGATTGTGGATGAATACGGCGTTACCGCCGGGTTGGTTACCATGGAGGACATCATTGAAACTATCCTCGGGCTGGAAATTGTGGATGAAACCGATGACATTGAAGATTTGCAGAAATACGTTTCTGAACGCTTGAAGAAACGCATTAAAAATAATTAATCCTTATTATTCAAATCCATTTTATATTAATTTACGTAAATCACTTCTTTGTGACAGTCAATTATGCAAGATTTTAATCTGTATTAAATGATGAGAAATATTTTGTAGAGAAAAAATTTTATTACATTTATGTGTTCATATATTGAGAAGATGGAAAGTTAATAATGAATGAAATTTATAAAAAATACAATATCATGGAATATACAAAATTACATTCAAAAATTAGTTCCTTACCACCTAATTTAAAATCTGAACTGAATGATTTTGTTGATTTTCTTTTGCAAAAAAGAAGAAAAGAGATAAAAAAGAAACAACCAATATTCGGTTGTGCTGATGGTGATATTTATATGTCACCCGATTTTGATGAAACTCTTAGGAATCCCTGCTAATTTTACTTACCCTTCGCATGTGTCTGCCTCCCTCAAATTCGCTGTTGAGGAAAGTTTTGCCAATATTAAGGGCTTTCTCCGCTGAGACAAAGCGTGCAGGAATAGAACATACATTGGCATCGTTGTGCTGACGGGCAAGGGCGGCTATTTCCTCATTCCAGCACAAAGCCGAACGAATGCCCTGGTGCTTGTTTGCTGTCATACTGATGCCGTTCCCGCTGCCACAAAACGTAAATCCCAGTTCGCATTCCCCGGATTCTACGCTTTCTGCTAATGGATGTGCGTAATCAGGATAATCGGTACTTTCATCCGAATCAGTACCAAAATCTTTTACCTCGTATCCGCCCTGATGCAGGTAATGTTTGATGATTTCTTTTGTTTCATACCCGGCATGGTCGGCTGCCAGTGCTATTTGTGTTTTTTTCATTGTAAATGTTTGTTATAAGCGTTCACAGTTTGAAATTAGAATAATAAAATCAAAAGCCAAAAATAAAGGATTTAGGGGTTAGGAGTTAGGAGGGAAACTTTTCCTAACACCTAACACCTAACTCCTAACCCCTAAATCCTCACACCTCACCCCTAAATCCTTTTTTTTATGTCATCGTTCAGGAATATACCTTAAACCTGCTTTTGCTTTTAAAAACCATGAAAATAGGAAAAATTGTTTAAATTCGTGGCAAATTATTTTATTTATATGGATTTTATTGCTATTATACCTGCACGTTATGGCTCAACCCGTTTTCCTGGTAAGCCGCTCGCTGATATCAAGGGGAAAATCATGATTCAGCGGGTGTTTGAACAAGCTTCAAAATCGTTTGAAACGGTGTATATAGCTACTGATGATAAGCGCATTGCACAAAAAGTGGATGCGTTTGGTGGCAATTATATCATGACATCACGGCGTCATAAAAGCGGTACAGACAGGTGTGCTGAAGCCATTGAAAAAATCCGGAACATTGAAAACAAAGAGTTTGATGTGATTGTCAATGTGCAGGGCGATGAACCTTTTGTACAACCCGAACAATTTGCTCAAATTAAAAAGCCGTTCCGGTTTAAACGCACACAAATAGCAACACTGGCAAAGCCCATCATTAATCAGGATGATATTTTTAACCCTAATAAGCCGAAAATCATACTAAATCAAAAAAAAGAAGCCATCTGTTTTTCCCGTTCACCCATACCTTTTATAAGGGGCAAACATCAAAAAAAATGGATTTATCAACACCAGTTTTATAAACATATTGGTTTGTATGCTTACCGGTATAAGATACTGAAAGAAGTTGCAGCTTTGAAACGCACCCCGCTTGAAATTGCGGAATCACTTGAACAACTGCGGTGGCTCGAAAACGGATACAAAATCCGCGTGGAACTGACTGAATATGAATCGGTATCTATTGATACACGGAAAGACATTGACCGGCTCGAACACATAGGATTGATTTAATAAAAGGCCCCTTAAACTTATGCGCATTGCTGTTAACACAAGATTGCTGCTAAAAGACAAACTCGAAGGCATCGGGTGGTTTTCCTATGAAAGCCTAAAGCGGATAGTGAGTGTACATCCTGAACATGAATTTATTTTTATTTTTGATAGAAAATACGATACTGATTTTATTTTCGCTGATAATATTATTCCTGTTGTAGCAGGGCCTCCAGCTAGACACCCCGTGTTGTGGTGGTTCTGGCTTGAATGTGTTATCCCCAGCGTGCTGAAAAAGTATAAAGCCGATTTGTTTGTCAGTCCTGATGGATTTTTATCCTTGCGTTCAAAGGTGCCTTCGTTATCAGTTATTCACGACATCAATTTTGAACATCATCCTGAACAACTTCCGTGGATGGTGCGGAAATTTTACCGGTGGCATTTTCTTAGAGCAGCAAAAAAGGCCTGCCGTGTGGGCACTGTATCAGAATATTCAAAGCAGGATATAGCTTCTGTTTATCATGTCAATGCGGATAAAATTGATGTGTATTACAATGGAGCCAACAGCTTGTATCAACCAGCCAGCCCCGGAAAAAAGGCTACCGTACGCAATGAAATTTCAAATGGGTCCCCCTATTTTATTTTTGTCGGGGCATTGAATCCCAGGAAAAACATACCCGGATTATTGAAGGCTTTTGATAAATTCAAAATGAATGATCAAAAGCGGGTAAAACTAGTTATCGTTGGTGATACGATGCATCAAACACGATTAATCAAAGAATCAATTGAGGAGATGCAGCACAACACTGATGTTATTTTTACCGGTAGGATGCCTGTCGAAAAACTCAGCGGGGTGATGGGGGCTGCACATGCGCTGATTTTTGTGCCCTTTTTCGAAGGGTTTGGGATACCTGTGCTTGAAGCCATGAATGTTGAAATTCCCATGGTATGCAGTAATCGAACTTCTTTACCTGAAGTGGCTGGTGATGCTGCCCTGATGGTTGATCCTGAAAACACAGGGGAAATAGCATCAGCCATGCAGAAAATCGTTGATGATGATAATTTGTGCCAGGAATTGGTAAAACGCGGACGTAAACAACGCATGAAGTTCAGTTTGGATAGAACCGCTGAAAAATTTTGGTTATCCATTGAAAAGTGCATGAATGACATAAACTGTAAGTAAAACGTAAACAAACAAGGAAATTTGTAAATAGTCAAGCACATGCAATTGTTACCGCTAAGACACAAAGAAATGGAAAAATAAATTAAATCACTTATTATAGATTGTACGATTGCACGAAAGCACGAAAGCACGATGGAACGAATGCGAGAAGGCACGATAGGGTGAAGGAGAGAATAAGAAGTAAATAAATAACATAAGATAAAATAAGATATGGAAAAAATAAGAACACATAAAGAATTTAAGTTTTATCACTTTACATTTCGTGCTATCTCGCTTTCGTGCAATCATGATAGTCCGTTAAATTTTAGAACTTTGTAACCTTGCCCGGCGACAGACGGGTCTACGTCTTAGCGGTGAGCAGTTATTGATACTAATTAGTTATGGCAATGTTAATGGAGTAAATTTAGTATAGTCATTAAGGATAAACGCATGACATTGAACAATGACAATATGTTTGATGGCAGATTAACTGCCGGATGTGATGAAGCCGGACGCGGTTGCCTGGCCGGCCCGGTATTTGCCGCGGCTGTGATACTTCCTGATGATTATGCCAATGACATCCTGAATGATTCCAAGCAACTGAATGAAAAAACAAGGTTTACCTTGCGTGAGGAAATTGAAACAAAGTCCATGGCATGGGCAGTGGCTTTTGTTCCTCCCTTCGAAATTGATAAAATTAATATTCTGCATGCCTCCATTAAAGCCATGCACCTTGCCCTCAGTAAATTAAAACAGGTGCCCGAAGCCATTCTGGTGGATGGAAACAAATTTAAGCCATGGCTGGACAAACCTTACCGGTGCATTGTTGGTGGTGATGGTATAATAGCAAGCATCGCAGCAGCCAGTATTTTAGCCAAAACTTACCGTGATGATTACATGGTAAAATTGCACCGTGAATTTCCGGCGTATGGATGGGACCACAACAAAGGTTACCCTACCAAAATACATCGCCGGGGGATTGAAGAAAATGGCATTTCACCGCATCACCGCCGAAGCTTCCGATTAACGGATACCCAGCAAAAAATTGCGTTTGATAATAAGAAATAATGTGTGTCCATTAACATAATCCCCTTTAATCATTTAATTTTCTAAAAATAAGCAATATATCCATTAACAAATGTTTACAAACGAATGTTAAACGTAAGGAAATGGTTATTAACCGGCTGATGGTTTTTGGAGCTTGTATGTTTGCATCGTGCTGTTGAAAAAAACGCCTTATGGCAAAACAGCAAAATGTAACTTAATAAATTAAATGTTAAACTTAAATTTTTGAACTATGAACAATTTAGTAAATCGCGTAATTTTAATTGGAAATCTCGGTGGAGATCCCGAATTGAGAGAACTTGACAACAACAACCACGTGCTTAACCTGCGCCTGGCCACAAACGAGAATTACAAAGACAGCAGCGGCAACCGCCAGACAAAAACCACCTGGCACCGCGTGGTAGCATGGAACGGGGCAGCAAAATTCCTGGCAGATAAATGTCAGTCCGGTTCAAAACTGATGGTTGAAGGCAAACTTGAAAACAAACAGTGGGAAAAAGATGGCGAAAAACGCTATTCCACAGAAATACGCCTGAATGAATTCATGCTGCTTGACAACAAAAAGTAAATCTCAACCAAAGTACCCATTGAAAAAAAGGCTGCCTCCGGGTGGCCTTTTTTTGTACCTCGAGCACCAATACCTGTCAGGTTGCCCATTAACAAAATAATCACAGCATGATTGAACCCAACTTGGTATAAAATGGAAGACCTGACAGGTGGTTGAAACCCACCACCCCATGACCCCGAACGGGGTTAAACATGAATAACCCCGGATAAGGGAGGTGTACCGACCGTAATCCGGGGATAATACAGCCCCGCAAGCCCTTTTGGCGGGATTTTTGCTTTTTTTGCAAAAATCGTGACAAAAGAACAAAAAAGTAAAACCCCATCCTATCTAAATTTTTAGTAAGTTTGTAAAAAAAGTATCATGAAAAATATCGCAGTTTTGGAATGGTTGATATAAAAACAAATTTACAGCAATTACGTAAAGAAATCCCGGAAAATGTCAAACTGGTGGTGGTGACCAAAACCAGGATAAATGAAGAAATTATGGTGGCATACAATGCCGGTGAACGGGTTTTTGGTGAAAATAAGGTGCAGGAACTGATTGGTAAACAACCCCAACTGCCTGATGACATCCAATGGCACATGATTGGGCATCTTCAAACAAACAAAGTAAAATACATTGCCGGATGGGTATCCATGATTGAAGCTGTTGACCGCATGAAACTATTGCGGTATATCAATAAAGAAGCCAAAAAACATGACCGTGTGATTCCTTGTTTGTTGCAGTTTCATATTGCCGAAGAAGAGACGAAATTCGGATTCAGTATCGAAGAAGCACAGGAAATCCTGAACAGTGATGAATTCCAAAAGATGGAGCATGTGAAAATCTCTGGTGTCATGGGCATGGCTACGTTTACTGATGATATGGAAAAAGTGAGCCGTGAATTTCGTCACCTCAGCAATATTTTTGGCCAGATAAAACGGCAGTTTTTTGCTGATGATAAGGGGTTTCGTGAAATTTCTATGGGTATGTCAAACGATTACAAAATAGCGATCAATGAAGGTGCTACTATGCTGCGTATTGGCAGCACCATTTTTGGGCCGAGGCCAAATACGTAAATATCTCGAAATACAATGGGGACTTCTAATAATTCTTTCGCATCAAGATTTTCAGCGCTTTTCATAGCACAAGAAAACATCCCTCACATAGTTATGTACAGATATATCAAAGCCCGAAGGGCTTAAATGTGAATAACCATCGGTGAAACCGGTGGTAAAACATAATGTATCTATTAACAACCCTGAAAGGGTTGAATAAAAAGTTGAATTTGATAAAAAATACCGACTGTAAAACATTCAACCCCTTCGGGATCGCAGTGGTGCCTGTATTTTATACCTGTTTATCTTCAATCCCTTCCATGGTTTTTACGCAATACGTAAAACGAACTTGACAGACATGTTGGAATTGTTGAAAGAGCAAATGGTACAATAAAAACGCTTTACCAGGC
>JAYENB010000286.1:0-1690 GCA_034721855.1 Bacteroidota bacterium | reverse complement strand
TATCGTTGTGGTCCCCGATGCAGTGGTCCCTGTTGATATCATTAGTGATACAAACAATGTATGTTCCGGAGAAACCATACCCGTTACCTTAACTGCCAATGGTGGAAGTGGGGACGAAGTGCACTGGATGAAGCTTACGATTGTGGTGGCAATGGTGTAGGATATGCCATTACCGCTGATGCCAACCCGGTGGACATTACCCTGCCTTCATCAGGTACGAACAATACAGCACTTACTGTATTGACTGAAAAAGGCACCGTTGGTACCCCCAGGACAGCCATCGAAGCTGGAAACTCCGAATTTGGTGTTAGCATTTATGCTGAAATTACAGAGACTACCAATCCTTATGGTGCTATCCAGGCAATATCTAATTCCAGTCTCACAGGTACTGATCTTCCCAGTGGTGTTTCTGGTTACCACGATGGCACCGGCCTTGGTGTTGGCGTGTGGGGGTAAACAAGTTCCAACAGCACCGCCGGGCCAAGTTATGGAATTTATGGTGCTTCAACGGGAACGGGGAATGGTTTTGCAGGTTATTTTATTTCGCAAACTTATCCCGGTATTTTTGCTGAAACCAACAACACAGGGTCACAGGCGTTTCAAGCTGCTTCAGCCGGACAAAATCCGGTAAATCCCGGAGCTCTTATTGTTGGTTCTGCCCAGTTTTCTTCCGGAGTAACACCAGATGCTAGCGGATATGGAGTAAACGCTATTGTAAACAATTTGAATACAGAGGTAACTTTTGCCCCTGATAATGGAGGATATGGATGTTTAGGAGCTTATGGTGTGGAATGGTGGGCTATATACTCATCAAACAATTTGCAGGTTTCTCGCAGGGAATTGAAACGTGATATCACGTATTTTGATGAAAATACTTCTGATTACGTTATGTTAGATATAATGAAACTGAAACCGGTATTTTACAAGTATAAAAGTGAAAATGATACAAAAATTGCAGGTAGTGAGTATCGCACTCGTTACAATATGCACCTTGGTTTTATTCTTGATGAAACACCAGACTACGTTCAGGATAATGCTTTCTCGGGCATTGATTTATATAGTTTAGCAAGCTTAAGTATTGCCGGTGTGCAAGCAAATCGTAAGAGCATAGAAGATATGGAATCACAAGCTCATGAAGTTCATGACTTTGGGACAGCCAAACTTAACGGCAATCAGATCCACGTAGATTTCAACAAAGATTTTACCGGAACCGAACCCATCGTAACCGTAACACCACACAGTCCTGCCAAAGATTATTACATTCAATCCCAGGATGAAAATGGTTTTGTATTGGCAGTGGAAGATGCAAAAACTTTCAAATTCAACTGGATAGCCATGGCCGAAAAAACTGAAACAATAGAAAAATCCGTCATTGATCTTGATCCGCACTTAAAATCACAGCTTGAAATTGATGAGGCAACAAAAGAACAAATACGGAAGGAGTTGAGTCACGATGGACCTCAAAAAACCATGGAACTGAAAGGGAGCGATGCAGGCAAATATAAAAGCAAACGCTATAAAGCTGAGTGACAATCACTGAAAACAAGCGGGATAGTCAAGCCCAAAAACTGACTTCACTACGTTACGTCTGTATTTTTTGTTTCCCCGCCACTTACAAAAACAAGTTTTTGTCCATTGATTATGGGATTACGCTCGCTAATCGCTCGCGTGATCCCGGAGGGGGGATAGT
>JAYENB010000285.1:0-8619 GCA_034721855.1 Bacteroidota bacterium | reverse complement strand
TTGGGCATAAGTATATTCTGGAAGACCATTATTTACGGCAGTCCAGTTTTGACCGTTATCTGAGGATAAAAATACACCATCCCAAGTTCCTGCAAAAATATTTGTTCCGCTTATGGCTATACTATTAATATGTCCGCCATAAGGACCATTGGTCTGTGTCCATTGGGCAGTTACAATGTTTACTGATAATGTAACAATAGCTAATAAAATTATTTTTTTCATTTTACATGGTTTTAAGTTGTGTTCTAAAAAATCATTTTTTGTAACTACTCAGTGCTAAAATTAAAAACATTAACTATTCAGACGCATATGATTTTCACCGCAAAGACGGAGAGTCGCTAAGAAATTGAATAATTTGGTCACATAGACGGTTAATATTGATTAACACTAATTAAAAACGGTTGCGATATGTATTATTTCTTAAAACATCGACATTTCATAAGTAACCGATTTTAACCATTATTATTAACAGTTTTTAACCGTTGTTAACCCCGTAGAAAATTTTCAACGGGGTTAACAGTTCAATTTATAAATTTCAAACCTTTGCGCCATTGCGACTTTGCGGTTACGAGCTACTTTTGCTGATATTGATTAGTTACCATTTTTTAAATTATTGTAAAGACACAAAAAGTTTTTAGATTAATAGGTTAATTTTATCTGATTTTGCGCCAGGACGTAGCCGAATATCCTCTGTGCTGCGATGGGCTGGTGCTGAACTGTGAGCAAAGCAATTGAAATGAGCTCTTGCTCACAGTATTTCAGCACCCCAGGAGCAGCACAGAGATAGCAGGCGAAGGCCGCCCGGGCGCCCAAATAAAAGCAAAACAGGTCAATAATAAACAATTCGGCAACAATGCTGTTTTACTGTGAGTGAAACGAATTGGACTTATATTGGCATTAATTTTAATAAATCTGACAATTATGGGACAAAATACAGAAAAAATCACCCTGGGAATGGGCTGTTTTTGGTGCGGTGAGGCTGTATATCAGCAATTGGAAGGTGTTACAGATGTAAAACCAGGCTACAGCGGCGGGCATGTAAAAAACCCGTCGTACCGTGAAGTATCAAAAGATACAACGGGACACGCTGAAGTGATACAGGTTGAATTTAACCCCGGGATAATCAGCCTAAGCGATATTCTATCGGTTTTTTGGGAAATGCATGACCCGACAAACCTGAATCGCCAGGGTGCGGATATTGGCACACAATACAGGTCAATCATATTGTATCACAATCAGAAGCAAAAAGAAACGGCAGAGGCACAAATAAAGCTGCTTGAGGAAGAAAATTATTTTGACAAACCAATTGTCACAGAAATAAAACCGTTTGATGTTTTTTATCCGGCTGAAGATTACCATCAGGATTTTTATGAAAACAACAGGACGAATGGATATTGTCAATTTGTGATTACTCCCAAATTGGAAAAACTCAATAAGCTGTTTCATGGTAAAATCCGTGAGAATTGAATATTTGGCTTGGCTATGCACATTTACCCGGAATATTCAAATATACAGCGTTTCAAACCAGGATAAACTAACCCAGATAAACTGCCCGCTTGCCGGACGGGCAGGGAAATCCTAAATCCTAATTTCTAAATACTAAACAAATTCAAATTTTCAAATTTATCAATTACCAAAACATCCCGAAGCAAGTTCGGGACTGTTAGGATTTGCTTAGAATTTTGTTTATTGTTTAAAATTTAGGGTTTAGATATTAGGATTTTATTTTCTGCCAAAAAGTGCAAGAAAATAAAAAATAAGACACTAAGCATACTTAATCGCGAAAAATGCGATAAACGGAAAACAATAAAAAATGATAATTTATATTATGTTAAATAGTGGTTTTTAAAACTACCCCATTTCTACATATACGGTGTTTTGGACATCTTGATTAAGCAAAAAAAAAGCTGCCCCACATCAGAGCAGCTTCTGCAGCTTCTATTGAAACGATTTAATAGAACTAATTATTATTCAGTCAATGATTTAAGCGTAGTATCCACTTCTTCGTATTTCTCCATTTCTTCGAGTTTATAATATATGGTACGTAAGGTACGCAGCACATTAATATCGTTGTTTTTGATGCCTCTGGCTTGTTCAAGGTATGGTTTGGCTTTTTTGAAATATTCTTTGGCTTTTTCCTGTACCTTTTGATATTTCTGTACTTCGGTTGGCGGAATGTTCTCATTAGCCCACGCCAGCGTGTCAGCGGCATAATTGTAATAATATGCACCCAGACTGTAATTGGCATCAAAATTTTCCGGATTCAGCTCTATGGCTTGTTTATAATCACTGATGGCTTCCTCAACATTGTCCATTTCCTCATTTAAGGTACCTCTAACCACATAAAAACTGGCTTCTTCGGGATTTGCTTCAATCGCCAGCGATATGTATTTTTGCGCTTTCTCGTAATCCTTGTTGTCAATGTAATGATTAAATAGCTCAATAACAATATCATACGAATTTTCGGGAAATTCTTCCCTGGCGGCTTCCAATGTGGAAATATACTTTGCTGTATCGCCAGTGTGTTTATATGCCTTTGCAAGGTTCAGTCGTATCAGCACTTTTTCTTTCGGTTTATTCCCGTAATCCAGCTTTTTCAGGGTTTTGCTGTAATCCAGTGTTTTTTCCCAGTTTTCAGCATTTATAGCAGCCAGGGAAGCATAATAAATAACCGCTGTATCTGCTTTCATGGCCAACGAAGAAATCGTAAGCGATTTTTCAAATTGTTCCAATGATTGAGCGTACTCTTTTTGCTGGAACAATTTGATGCCGTTGTTCACAAACCCATTGGCCAGAGCAGGAAATCGAACTTGAATGATATCAATGATGGCGCGTTGGTCTTCCACTTTCGGTTCATTGTCCTGAACATTTCCGATAACGGCTTTAATAAACTTGATTGCCCCTACTTCGGATTCAAGGTCAATCTGCTTAATTTCAGGATCTTCAAAATTGAGCTTAATGGATTTTATGTAAGCTTCAAACGCTTTATTGGCACAACTGTCACACAGCTTTTGATATTTTTCTTTATCGGTTGTTGCCAGTGCCTGGTATGTTTGCCCGTAATACCACCATGTTTTGTACCAATCAGCAGTTTTAGGATGTTCACTGGCTTTTTCAATGCTTTCCAGAGCATCTCCCAAAAAGCCATCATCAAGGTAACTCCAGCATGACGTTACATTACGTTTTTGACCAAACGCAAAACTTACACTCAAAATTAAAAGTGATATACTTACAATTCTTTTCATCATAATTACAAGTTTAGTTTATTCAAAAATCACAATTATTCTTTACAAATCAAAATTCTTGCCAAAATTTCTATGATTCATTGTTTTGGTAACCTTCTTCACCCTCATCATTGTTCTGGCTTTTGTCTTTTGCAGGATCGGCAGGTTCTACATCCACCACATCGGGATTGTCTGCTTCATCTTCTTCATTGCCATTTTCAACATTGGTCACAGCAGCAATTTCATCGTCATCCCTCAGGTTGATTAGCCTCACTCCTTGTGTAGCACGGCCCATTACCCTGAGTTCTTCAATTGCCATACGTATCATGATACCGTGATGAGTAATGATCATCAGGTGGTCGTTATCTATCACAGCGTTCAAGGCAATCAAAGAGCCTGTTTTTTTAGTAATATTGAGGGTTTTCACGCCTTTTCCGCCACGGTTGGTAATGCGGTAAGCATCCAATTTTGATCGTTTACCGTATCCTTTTTCAGAAACCACGAGTACGTCTTTTTCTTTATTGACAATAACCATACCGATGGCTTCATCATCCTCGTCAAGTCTGATCCCCCGCACACCGGTTGCTGTACGGCCAATGGGACGAACAATGTCGTGGGGGAAACGGATTGCTTTGCCTTTTTTGGCAGCAATCATGATGTTATCAATGTCATCGCCTTCAAGGTTTTCAATCAACTGAGCGTTTAAAAGCGAATCATTTTCACGAATGTTAATGGCATTGATTCCGTTTTGACGCGGCCGGCTGTACTCACGTAACCTGGATTTTTTGATTATACCACGTTTTGTTGCCATGACAATAAAACGGTTATCAATGTATTCATCATCATCCAGATTTAGCACACGGATAAATGCTTTAATTTCATCAGCCGGCTCAATATTGATCAGGTTTTGAATGGCACGTCCCTGGGATGCTTTTGTTCCTTCGGGAATTTCGTACACTTTGAGCCAGAAACATTTACCACTGCTCGTAAAAAACAATAAGGTGTTGTGCATGGTAGCGGTAAACACAGACTCGATAAAATCCTGGTCGCGGGTATTGCTGGCTCTTGATCCGACACCTCCCCTGCCCTGTGTGCGGAATTCTGTCAGTGGTGTACGTTTTATATAGCCTCGATGTGAAATGGTGATTACCATCTCATCATCGGCATAAAAATCTTCAGGATTGAGTTCTTCTGACGCGTAAATTATTTCCGTTTTTCTTTTATCACCGAAATTTTCTTTCAGTTCAATAAGCTCATCACGGATGATTTTCATTCTGAGGCTTTCAGTAGCTAGTATTTCATTATAATATTCAATACGTTCTTTCAATTCGACGAGTTCATCACGCAATTTATCACTCTCCAAGGCAACCAAACTCCTCAGCCTCATTTCTACAATGGCTTTGGCCTGCTCTTCAGACAATTCAAATCGCTTCCTCAGGTTTGCACGTGCTTCTTCTACGGTCTTTGACCCTTTGATGATGGCTATTACTTCATCAATAAAATCCAATGCTTTGATCAGGCCTTCAAGAATGTGAGCACGTTTTTCAGCTTGTGCCAGTTCATATTTCGTCTTTCGAATCAATATGTCGTGACGATGGTCAATAAAATGGCGTAAGATGTCCTTTAATGTCAACATCTGCGGCCGTCCTTTGACAAGCGCAATGTTGTTGATGCTGAAAGAGTTTTGCAGTTGTGTATAACGGTATAGTTTATTCAAAATGACATTGCTGACAACGTCTTTTTTAAGGTCGATTACAATACGCATACCATTACGGTCACTTTCATCATTGACATTGCTAATGCCTTCAATTTTCTTTTCATTGATGAGGTCAGCAATTTTAATGATGAGTTCTGCTTTGTTGACCATATAAGGTATTTCGGTAACGATGATGCGTTCTTTACCGTTAGAGCCAACTTCAATTTCAGTTTTTGCCCTGACAACAACCCTGCCTCTGCCGGTTTCATACGCTTCTCTGACACCGCTATGTCCATAAATAATACCTCCGGTAGGAAAATCAGGAGCTTTAATATAATTAATCAACTCGTCGGTGTCGATATCCGGATTGTCAATCATGGCGCACAGTCCGTCAATAACCTCACTGAGATTATGAGGTGGCATGTTGGTGGCCATACCCACAGCAATTCCGGATGCTCCATTGACAAGCAAATTGGGAACAAGCGTTGGCAGCACAACAGGTTCCTTAAGGGTATCATCAAAATTATACTGGAAATCAACCGTGTCTTTGTCCAGGTCTCTAAGCACTTCCTTTGATATTTTCTCCAATCTGGCTTCTGTGTACCTCATGGCAGCCGGGCTGTCACCATCAACCGAACCAAAGTTTCCCTGTCCGTCAACCAGCATGTAACGCATGCTCCAAGGCTGGGCCATTCTGACCATAGCCATGTAAACAGAGGCATCACCGTGTGGATGGTATTTTCCAAGCACTTCACCCACAATCCTGGCTGATTTTTTATGTGACTTATTATAAGTGAGCCCAAGCTCATGCATCCCATATAATATTCTTCTGTGTACAGGTTTTAATCCATCCCGCACATCCGGCAAAGCCCTTGACACAATTACTGACATTGAATAATCAATGTATGCTGATTTCATTTGCTCTTCAACATTGACAGTCAGTATTTCAGCGTGTTTTCCTTCTTCCATATTTACTTATTTTTATCACTCAATATTTAAAAGCCCTAAATTAGGTATTTTCTTCTGATTTAATGCTGACTTTTAGCATTGTTTTCAACAAAAAAAGGTTAATAATTTATTTGCGTATTGGAATCTCCTTAATTAACTTTGGCGTGATGATTGATGAGCAGAATATGAATTAAATAATCATAAGAAATAAATATGAATATGAATGTAAAATTATCAAAAAGCGTTCAGAATGCCATATCATACAGCAGAGAAGAAGCCATCAGGCTGGGAAACGAATTCATTAGTCCCGACCATTTACTGCTTGGTATCATTCGCGAAGGAAATAACATAGCATTAGACATCCTGAAAAACCTTGGTGTTAAGACTGATGAACTGAAGAAACGTGTGGAAAACAGGGTGAAAGACACGAGTAATGAACTTAATTTACAGAATGCAGAGCAAATTAAAATTCATGAAAGTACCCAACGTATTCAAAACTTCATGAACCTCGAAGCCAAGGCTATGCAAAATGAAGAAGTGAATTCCGGACATTTGCTCCTGGCGATTTTGCGTGTAGCTTCTCCCCTTTCACAAATTTTTCATGAAATGAATGTGGATTATGAACTGGTGAAACTCAACATGGAAATGGATAGTCCGCATGCCGATATTGATGAGCCTGAAGATGAGGATTTTGAAGAAACCGGACCTAAAGAACCAACGAGACACAGGCCAAAAAAAGGCACCCCTTCAACCGGGAAATCATCTGATACCCCTGTGCTTGATAATTTCGGCATTGATTTAACCAAAGCCGTGGAAGAAGGCAAATTAGATCCCATCATTGGACGTGAGCGTGAAATTGAACGTATTTCACAAATTCTCAGCCGCCGTAAGAAAAACAATCCGGTGTTGATTGGTGAACCTGGTGTTGGAAAATCAGCCATTGCTGAAGGCCTTGCTGCCAGAATCATTGACAAAAAAGTATCGCACGTGTTGTTTGACAAACGCATCGTTACGCTTGATATGGCTTCTATTGTGGCAGGCACAAAATACCGTGGACAATTCGAGGAACGGATGAAAGCCATCCTGAATGAACTTGCCAAAACCAATGAAGTCATTTTGTTTATTGATGAAATCCATACCATTGTGGGTGCAGGTGGTGCTGCAGGTTCACTTGATGCTGCCAATATGTTGAAACCATCTTTGGCAAGAGGGGATATACAATGTATAGGTGCTACTACGCTTGATGATTACAGAAAATACATTGAAAAAGATGCAGCACTTGAAAGACGGTTTCAAAAAGTCATGGTGGAAGCTACTTCAGAGGAGCAAACCATGGAAATTTTGAAAAACATTAAAGACCGGTATGAAGATCATCACAATGTCAATTATACCGATGAAGCATTGGATGCCTGTATTAAACTTACTACCAGGTATATCAGTGATAAATACCTGCCTGACAAAGCCATTGATGCCCTGGATGAAGCAGGTTCACATGTTCATATTGCAAAAATCAATGTACCTGAAAACATCACCAAGTTCGAAGAAAAACTGAAAGATGTTAAAAAATCGAAAATTTCCGCTGTTGGCAAACAAAAGTTTGAACAGGCTGCTGCCTACAGAGACCAGGAACGTGAACTTGAACAGCAAATTGAACTGGCTAAAAAACAATGGCACGATGATCTGAAACAAAACAAAGAAACGGTTACAGAAGACAATGTGGCAGAAGTGGTTGCCATGATGACAGGTGTGCCTGTACAGCGCATCGCACAAAACGAAGGTACCAAACTCATGAAAATGGGTGATGTATTAAAAAAGGAAGTGGTTGGACAGGATGAAGCCATCGAGAAAATTGTCCTTGCCATCCAGCGTAACCGCGCAGGCTTAAAAGATCCCAACAGGCCAATAGGCTCTTTTATTTTTCTGGGGCTTACGGGTGTAGGAAAAACACACCTCGCCAAAGTGTTATCACGCTTTCTGTTTGATTCCGATGATGCGTTGATACGCATTGACATGAGTGAATACATGGAAAAATTCTCGGTTTCCCGCCTTGTTGGCGCTCCTCCGGGATACGTTGGTTATGAAGAAGGCGGACAACTTACTGAGAAAGTGCGCCGTAAACCTTATTCTGTGGTATTGCTCGATGAGATAGAAAAAGCACATCCCGATGTGTTTAATATTCTGCTGCAGCTTATGGATGAAGGAACTCTGACCGACAGCCTGGGCAGACGTGTGGATTTCAGAAACACCATCGTCATCATGACGTCAAACATCGGCACACGTGAGTTGACGGATTATGGTAAAGGCGTTGGTTTTGAAACGGCTACACGCCGGCAAAATCTCGATAAACACTCACATGGTGTTATCAACAAAGCCCTTAAAAAATCATTTGCCCCTGAATTTCTCAACCGTGTTGATGACATTGTTATGTTTAACCGGCTCAGGGAAGAGCATATCAAAAAAATCATTGACATTGAATTGCGTGGATTGTATGCCCGCATAAAAGCCATGGGTTACAAAATCAGGTTATCAAAAGCAGCCAGGAAATTTGTTGCCGAAAGAGGATTTGACAGTAAATTTGGAGCCAGGCCGCTGAAACGGGCCATTCAGAAATACATTGAAAATCCCATGGCCGAGGCCATCATCAATTCAACAATTAAACAGGGACAAACCATCAGCTTGGGATACAACAAAAAATCCGGGATACAGGTAAGAATACTGAAGTAGAAGCTCAAAAAACAAAAATAAGGATTT
>JAYENB010000284.1:5227-8623 GCA_034721855.1 Bacteroidota bacterium | reverse complement strand
AGAAGAAACATATACGCTGACGGTATATCTGTTGCCGAATGTTGTTGCAGGGAGCAATTCCCCGGTATGTGCAGGTGAAGATATCCTCCTGACAGAAACCGGAGGAAATGCAGATTCCTGGGAATGGTCAGGGCCTGATGGATTTACTTCAGATGTAAACAATCCGATTATAACCTCGGTAACGACAGCAGCCGATGGTATTTATTCTGTTACCGTAATCGATAACAACGGTTGTACAGGACAAACCAGCCTAGATATACAGGTATATGAAAATGCTGATGCCACCATCATTGATCCGGTGGATTCCATGTTAGTAACTGATCCGCCGGTTGATCTGGATGCTGTTGATAACGGAGGTGAATGGTCAGGCAATGGCATAGACCCAGTCACAGGGGAATTTACACCCCAGGAAGCCGGTATTGGTGATCATCAGATCAATTATATCATTGAACAGATTTGTGGAGATGCTGACAGTATCATTATTGTGGTCAGTTCTGACCAGATAGAGGACTTGCTTATACCCGATGTAGTGACACCAAACGATGATGATTACAACGATACATGGCGTATCCGGGGCATCAGGGCTTATAACAAAGTAGCGATTTATATCTTTACTCGCTGGGGCGAAAAAGTGTTCGAATTTACCGGCACCGGTGATGGATATCATGAGAGCGAAAACCAGTGGGATGGTACATGGAACGGAAAAAAATTGCCCTTTGGAACCTATGTGTATATCCTTGAATTAGACAACGATGACAGCTATAAAGGAACAGTGACCCTTATTTATTAGAAACATGCAAGCTTAATGCACTTCGTTTCTGGCAATTTTTATGTGTTATTATAAAATATGTAACTAATCAGTATCAGCAAAAGTAGCTCCTAACCGCAAAGTCGCAAAGGTTTAAAATTTGTAACTTGAACTGTTAACCCCGTTGAAAAATTTCTACGGGGTTAACAACGGTTAGAAAATGTTAATAATGGTTAAAATCGGTTACTTATGAAATGTAGGTGTTCTAAAAATAAGACATAACATAACCGTATTTAATTAGTGTTAACCGATATTAACTGTCTATGTGACCAAATTTTTCAATTACCCTGCCTTCAGGGTGCTTTTACCGATTTCAGGGCGAACTACCCCGCCTTCAGGGCAATTACCCCTATTTCAGGGCAATTACCTCGCCCTTCAGGGCGGGGCGCAAGGGCTTCAGCCACCTGCTATTCCGCCCTTCAGGGCAGAGCTATAATATAAAATATGAATCAAAATTAACCAATGATGCCATACATTAAAATTTACATACACACAGGCTGTGCAACAAAAAGCAGACAAAAACTGATGACAAACGAAAACCAAATAAGAAATCATAAATTTCAAAACTTGTTCGGCGTAAACTTGTCCGGCGTAAACTTGTCCGGCGTAATGAAGTGAAGACGGATGAAGTGAAGACGGATGACAAAACTTGTCCGGCGAAGACGGATAAATTCCAAATTTTGTGCAAACGAGGGCAGAGCTCAAGCTTGCTTGTGCTCTGCCGAGTGCAGCCAAAATTATATAATCAACAAAATGAAAAATCTTTCAACCAGGAATTTGATGAATTTATTGAAAAATATGGCTTTGAAAAATACAATGATCAAAAGTAATAAAAGGGCTTTAGTCCAATTGCTCCGTGCATTGTCATTGAAAATTGAGATGAAAAACCCCGGAAAAGTGTTGTTTTAAACTTGATTTTACTCCTGTTACATTGATTTGTTTACCTGTTACTGTTTCCATAGAGGTCATCACTTCATGCTTGAATCCACATGGATTGATATGCTGGTAATATGACATGTCGGGGTTTACATTGAGCGCAAAACCATGCATGGTAATAAAGCGGCTTGTACGTACCCCAACGGATGCAATTTTTAGAGTTTTTCCATGATGTTTCCCGTCAAGCCAAACGCCGGGAGCATTTGATAATCGTATGCCTTTAATGTTGTATTCATTCAAACACCGTATGATGACTTCTTCGATGTTATGAATGTATTCTTTGGTGTAAAGCCCAAAATTTTTTAGATTGATGATGGGATAGCCCACAATCTGGCTGGGACCATGATACGTAATATCGCCACCCCTGTCAATCCTGATATAGTTGATGTGTTTGGCTTTCATCTCATCTTCATGGAGTAGGAGGTTGTTTATGTTGGCATTGCGGCCCAGGGTGTAAACGTGTGGATGTTCACACAAAATAAGGGTGTCGTGGAAACCAAGGTCATTTTGAGTTTTTCGTTGCTGGATGCCAAGTTTGAAAAGATGCTTTTGCTTTTCCCAGGCCTTGTCAAAATCAATGGTTCCCCAATCTTCAAATTTTCCTTTCATCATGCTTAGAATTATTAGAGTCTGTCAATAAAGTAAGTGCCTAATTCATAATGTTCGAGTTCAAGGCTTGCGAAGTATTGGCAACCAGGAGTTTACTGGCGTAAATGACTGGTTATCAATGCGAGCGTAACGCAGAAATCGGACATTATGGACGAACACTTATTAAACTTGTTGGTCAGCGTGATAGGAAGACCTGACCAGCGGACCGCTTTCTACAAATGTAAATCCTTTATCCAAACCAGTATGTTTCATCTTATCAAAAGCTTCCGGCGGGACATAGCGGTCAACAGGCAGGTGCTTTGCTGTGGGTTGCAAATATTGCCCTATGGTGAGGATTTCACATCCGGCATCCAACAGGTCATCCATGGTGTTGTATATTTCATCATCGGTTTCGCCAAGGCCAAGCATAATGCCTGATTTGCTCCGTATTCCCTGTTCAGAAAGGTGACGGATAACATCCAGGCTGGTGTTGTATTTGGCGTGGGAACGCACCTGGGGTGTTAATCTTTCCACCGTTTCCACGTTATGGCTAACAATGTCGGGCTTTGCAGCGATAATTTTATCCAGCAAATCATGTTTCCCGTTAAAATCGGGGATTAGTGTTTCCATGGTTGTATCCGGATTTATTTCATGTATCTTATTAATACAATCAGCCCAATGTGATGCTCCTTTATCGGGCAAATCATCCCTGTCAACAGATGTTATCACAGCGTGTTTGAGTTTCATTAGCTTGATAGCACGGGCAAGTTTATCTGGTTCTGCAGCCTCAGGAGGTAATGGCTTTCCTGTTTTAGTGTTGCAAAATTTACAGGAGCGTGTGCATATATCGCCGAGGATCATAAACGTTGCTGTTCGATTTCCCCAGCATTCCCCAATATTGGGACATTTTCCACTTTCACATATCGTATGTAGATGATATTTATGCACTATCTCACTAACGAAATGATAGTTTTCCCCTTTGGGTAATTTGATTTTTAACCAATCCGGTTTTCTGCGTGTCATATTATAAAATTATTTTTTACAAAATTAGTGATTCTATTTAA
>JAYENB010000284.1:0-5127 GCA_034721855.1 Bacteroidota bacterium | reverse complement strand
TATTTATGCACTATCTCACTAACGAAATGATAGTTTTCCCCTTTGGGTAATTTGATTTTTAACCAATCCGGTTTTCTGCGTGTCATATTATAAAATTATTTTTTACAAAATTAGTGATTCTATTTAAGGCGAAGGTGAGTATATTTATATTATATTATTTGCTGTGTGTGCTTGTCATTCTGTTTCTTTTGATCTCAGAACAAGGATTAACGATTAATCCTTGTTCTTAAATCAATTTCTATTATATATTTTTATTGACTTGCACATTACATGATAATAAACCTGTATCACTATTTTTTCAAAATAAAACGGTCATAGAGGAACAACATTAAAAAACAAAACACACCAATGGACGTAAAAATTATCCAGATAGATGATGGATTATAAGTATTCCATAAATATTGTGTCATTTCGCCATTGCTCATATTGAGTTTCTCCATTCCAAATGCATACAAATCATTTTTTGTAAATGCATCGGATAATTCAGGGACATTAAACCCTTTACCGGTAAGTTCTTCTCGCAATAACATTGCTTTATCGGATAACCGTGCATAAACACCGCCTGACAACCAGCCGGCGAGGTAATTTCCTCCTGCCATAGGGATGAAAGAACAGCCCATGTACAGTGCCATTTTATCACGGGGGGCAATTTTCCCAATGTATTCGGTTATTTTGGGACTTCCTGCCATTTCACCCAACCCGAAAATCAATATGGTAATGAACAAATACATGGGGTTGTGTTGCATAAAAGTTAATCCCAAGCCGATGGAACAAATTAAAAACCCGGTCATCATGGCATTGACAGGCCGCCATTTCATCACTCCCCACGATACAAGCAGCTGGAATATCACGATATACAGTGCATCCAGGTCTGTCATCACTTCCGGAGCGATGGTGCCTTCTTTTGTGCCAATTGCATTTGCAAGCCATGGCCAGAAACTGTGAATTTTATCAAAAACGATAGATGTGTCCATCCAGTCGTGAATAAACGTTGGCAGGGTGAAAAACAACTGGTTGTACATTGTCCAGAATCCCACCACAATCAGTAAAAATAGTACAAATTTTATATCTGAAAGTGCGGTTCCGATGTTTTTAAGTATCTTTTTTATTTCATCTTTCAATGGTATTTTTTCGGTTTTATTTAATTTTTCAGGGCGAAATAAAACGAGCGTAATCACCATGTTCAGTAAGGTAATAACCGATGCAGAGAAAAATACATATTGCCATCCCGGTTGTCTTACCTGTGCAGCAAAGAGAGGCCCGCTAAAAGCACCTATGTTAACCATCATATAAAAAATACCAAATCCAATGGATGAAGTTTTATCGGTAGTTGTTTTTGCAATGGTTGCAGATACAATGGGTTTAAACAGGGCAGCACCAATGGCCGTAATGAAAAATGCAATAAACATCATGGGAAAGGATTCTACTATGCCCATCATAGCATAACCTAATGCCATGGAAGAAAACGAAAGGATAAGTGTCAGTTTAAAACCAATTCTGTCGGCGATGGCACCTGTAAATACCGGCAATAAATACAATGTGCCAACCACCATTCCCATCATCAAACCTTTCTGTTCCTGGGAGAATCCAAGTGCCCCGGTATCACGGGAGCCTGTGAGATACAAGGCAAGTACCATAAACATGCCATACCATGCCCAGCGCTCAAATAGTTCAAGGGTGTTGGCAACCCAAAACTGCCGTGGAAATCGCTTGAAAATAATCATGAAAATTGCTAATTAAGTAATAGAACGCTGATGACACTGATATTTATGATAAAATATGATTTATTTTTTTGTAATATCAGAGTATTTATAATTATCTGTACCCCGTAGCGAAGCGTACTGGGGTTCATCATAATCATCTGCGTTATCTGTATTCCATTATTTGTTTTCTGCCTTATCATTGACTTGCACATAACTTGTTTTTATCCCTCAAAGCCACAAAATTACCAAGCATCATAACAAATCTCCTATTATTTACTTTGTGTTCTTTGTGTCTTTACCGTCATGCGTCGGGCACAAGTTTGGGAAATGTTTTTAATTTACTTTGTGTTCTTTGTGCCTTTGTGGGAAATGTTTTTAATAGTTCTATTCTTAGATTTCAACACTTTTAGTCAATGTGAAACTTAGGTTATCTATTTTCCATAGCAAATGAATTCCCCGCATGCAATGCTTTGATGTTCATATCAACAATTTTTTCTCCTTTTCGGCCAAAAAGTTGTTTTATGGCTGTTTCGAGATCCTGGAGTTCAAACCCAAGGAAAGGAGCCGCAGCACCAAGCATAACAATGTTTGATGCCCGGGCAGATTTAATGTCTTCCTTTGCAATTTTGTTAGCGTTGATGGCTACTTTATTGTTTATTTGATTGATGCTTTCCATGATATCTTCTTCATCCGGGTAATTGTCAATGTTTTTGTAGGGTTTGATGTTGGTGATGACATAGCCGGTCGGACTGAGAAAAGGCAAATACCTGAGTGCTTCCATTGGTTCTACAGATAAGATTATATCTGCACCGCCCTGTGTTATCAAATCGGAATGTATGGGTTTGTCGGAAATACGCAGGTTGGATTGCACATCTCCACCCCGCTGGCTCATGCCATGTACTTCGGCTTGTTTGATAAAATAGTCTTTATTTAGAGCGGCAGTGCCAATTGCTGCGGCAATGGTTAAAATACCTTGTCCGCCAACCCCTGCTAAAATAATATCGCGTTTCATGATGTATTGTTTTTATGTGTTAAACTTATTTTTTCGCTTTTTTTGCTGACCGTTTCTTTTTGGCTGCAGTTTGAATACATTCCCTTTGAGGAATAAGGACGCTTATACCCTGATATTCCAGCTCCTTTTTCATGATTTGGACATTTTCGTCGTGGTATTTTTTCAATGGTGTCATCACATGTACATGGTCCTCAGGCACACCTAATCCTTTCACAATTTTTACCAGCCTGCCTTCGGCATGTGATTTTTGACCACCGGTCATGCCTGTGGTTGAATTATCAGAAATGATAACCACGATGGGAGAATTTTTAATCACGGCATCCAACAAGCCTGTCATACCACTGTGTGTAAATGTGGAATCCCCAATTACAGCAACAGAGGGAACCAAACCGGCATCTGAGGCTCCAACCGCCATGGTAATAGATGCGCCCATATCCACACATGAATTGATGGCATTGAAAGGCGGCAATGCTCCCAGGGTATAACATCCGATGTCCGAAAATACCCTGCCTTCCTCATATTCTTTCATGGCTTCATTCAAAGCCTTGTACATATCAATATGACCACACCCCGGGCAAAGAGCCGGAGGCCTTGGAGCTACAATATCCGGAACAGGGTCTCCTTTTTGTATGTCAATATCCAGGGCTTCAGCTACCAGGTTGGGATTGAGTTCTCCGTCTCTCGGTAAACTGCCGTTGAGGCGTCCGTGAATCTGAATCCCATCATCATAAAAACCACGAACCATATTTTCAATGAATGGATAGCCTTCTTCAATGATCATGAGTTCTTCGCATTCTTCTTTTAATCTGTTCATGTGGTTGCGTGGCAATGGGTATTGAGATATTTTCAACACGTTATAAGGACACCCATCAGGATAATTCTCCATCACATAATTATATGCAATGCCACTGGCGATAATACCTAGTTTTTTATCCTTCCCTTCATAGAATTGATTGTAATCAGACGTTTCGCTGGCTTGTTTTAAAGCGGGTTGTAATTCAAGCAATCGTTTGTAATTTTTCTTTGCAATGGCAGGTAAAAGCACAAATTGCCGTGGATTATCGGGTAGTGATGGTTTGTTTTTTTCTTTTTCTTTTTGCCGTTCAACACCGGATCGTGAATGTGCCAGGCGTGTAGTTATTCTTATTAATACTGGCACATTGAATTTTTCAGATAAATCAAATGCATGATAAGCCATATCATAAGCTTCCTGCTGATTGGAGGGCTCCAGCATAGGAATCATGGCAAAATCACCATAAAACCTTGAGTCTTGTTCATTTTGTGAAGAATGCATGCTGGGATCATCTGCAACAAGAATGACAAGGCCTCCGTTTACGCCGGTGATGGATGCATTCACGAAAGCATCTGCTGCCACATTAAGCCCCACGTGTTTCATGCATGCCATGGCCCTTTTTCCGTAGTAGGACATCCCAATAGTTGCTTCAACAGCCGTTTTTTCATTGGCTGACCATGTTCTGTGGATTTCCTTTTCTGCAGCTTGTTTAGAGCGCTGAACGTATTCCATTATTTCAGTAGATGGTGTCCCGGGATAGGCATAGCAACCGGATAAACCACCATCAATAGCACCTTGTGCAATAGCCTCATCTCCAAGTAACAATAATTTTTGCATATGTGTAATATTTTAAGTTTCAATGTTACGAAAATAGAAAAATTACTTCAATAACCTAATGCCATGCAACATTAATGTCATAAAAGTTTGTCAGTCATAATTCTATAATGCTGATAATAAGCTGTCGTGCACCTGCATGTTTACGGAACTCTCCGAGGTAAATTCCCTGCCAGATGCCAAGTGAAAGAGAGTGATTTGCGATGGGAATGCTTACAGAGTGGCCTATAAGCGAAGCTTTAATATGTGCCGGCATGTCATCGTCTCCTTCATCAGTGTGCAAATAATCAGAACTCGATTCGGGCACAAGTTTTTGAATATAATGGTGGAAATCTACCCTGACATCCGGGCAGGCATTCTCGTTTAGAGTCAAGCCTGCTGAAGTGTGTTTTATGAATACATGCATTATCCCATGCTCAGGTAACGAAGTCAGTTGTTGCATAATTTCATCCGTAATGAGATGAAAACCTTGTTCTTTCTTAGGGAGTTGTATAGATATCTGAAATTTTGTTGACATGGTTTTTATGTATGTTTTGTTATTCACTAAACAAATGTAAAAAAATTTATTCCACTTATTAACATATTGTTGTTTATAATTTATTTTATTGAACTTAAAAAGGAAATCCCGCTCAGGAACAAGCTTGTGATGCTACTTGGTTATGGTGGTTTTAATACATTCACATAATACAATGAATTTTTGATTATAAACATGTTGTTGTTTATAAAATGTTAAATGCAAGTGTTTTGAAAATACTTCCTTTTGTAATTTAGTTGCAAACATTAAA
>JAYENB010000283.1:0-8674 GCA_034721855.1 Bacteroidota bacterium | reverse complement strand
TTTAATTTACTTTATAAATCTTTTGTTTTTAAAAAGAAAAAAAGAATAGAATAAGTTTTGACATTTGTTGTTTGTTATCCGTCTTCGCCGGACAAGTTTTGGTGTTTTCTTACAAAGACTATTTAGTGTGTGTCAATACAGTCAGTGTCTCGTCCAGAATGTTCGAGTTCGAGGCTTGCGAGGTATTTAAAAACAAGGAGTTTACTTTCGTAAATGACTGTTTTAAATAGGAGCGTAACGAAGAAATCGGACATTATGGACAGACACTGTTTACACCCTCAGCAAAAAATTCATGCACAAACGCTTATATTGCCATGTATGGTGGTGGCGCACGGATAATTCAATGGCCATTAGATTTGTATCCGGGGTAGTTTTTGTTTTGCCGAAAGCCACCACCAGGCGGTGGGCGGCTTTGTGTATATTGGGTTTGATGAAATACTGTGAAGCGATATGAAAATCATGGGCAGCGGCCTGTTTATACAGGAATCCTTTGTCCGGATATGGATAAATAAGCCACAACAATCCATCAGGATGCATGTATGTGTTGGCAAATTCAAAAATGCAAGCAAGCGGCAAGGATTCGGCGTGCTTGCTTTGTTTGCGTGTGCTGTCTGTGGGATGCAGTGCATTCCGGTAAAACGGTGGATTGCTAATGATGCCGTGATATTGTCCATTGTCGAAATCCTGAAGGCTGGTATGTGAAACCTTGATGCGTTTGTACCACGGGCTGGCATCAATGTTCTCACGGGCTTGTTCTGCTGAATGCGCATCATCATCAATGGCATCAATGCTGAGGTTGGGATAGCGCTGAGCCAGCATCAGTGATAGTAAGCCGGATCCGCAGCCAATATCCAACACGCTGCTCCGTCCCGGATATGTTGCTATACTTCCAAGCAGTACCCCGTCTGTACCCACCTGCATGCCGGATTTGTCATGTTTTACACTGAATTGTTTAAAATGAAATACCGGTTGTTTCATTGCTGATGATTTTGCATGCAAAGATAAGCGAAAATTTTTCGGTGGGGCGGTAGTTTAAATAACAACCTTAGGTAGTGCACTGAACAAAGCTGAATTGAGTGGCATATTGGTACCCATGGGTGTAAGTTTGTCAGGTGGCTTCGGATCCGGTGGCTGAGGGATCCGAGGAACGAGGATCGTCTCGAAGCCACCGGATTAATAATTTATCCGTTCCCAAAGGGGGGGAACATTAAAAAAGGGGGTACTAGGTCAACTAACAAAGTCAAGGAAGTTGTCTGTGCTGATGATTTTAAAATCCGCATTTTGATATGTTTCCAGCCATTCTTTTTGTGTTTTCTTTTTTTGCGGGTTCCATTTAAATTCGTACCCGGACAATTTTCCATTATACTCTTCTACCCAATCAACTTCTTTCTGATCGTAGGTACGCCAGAAGTAATTATTGCAAATAAAATTGTTGTATTCTTGCCATTTCAAACGTTCCATTACCATAAAATTCTCCCACAACATCCCTACATCATTACGGCTTTCCAGCACATTAAAATTATTG
Organism: Bacteroidota bacterium; assembly: GCA_034721855.1. Classification (GTDB taxonomy): domain Bacteria; phylum Bacteroidota; class Bacteroidia; order Bacteroidales; family ML635J-15; genus JAQIBY01. The sequence goes on along the minus strand of JAYENB010000283.1, from coordinate 7,149 downwards.
ATTAAGGCATTCCGGATTCCATTGTCAAAGAAATAATACCGGCTTGTTTTTGTGACTTCCTTACGTAAATTTTTAGAAAACCCATTGAGTTTTTTAATGATAAATGCTTTTTCAAATAAATCGAGATACCGTGTGATGGTTTGTTTTGCCAAACCCAGGGCATTGCCAAGTTCAGATAAAGAAACCTCTTGTCCGATCTGAAATGCAAGCAAACGCAAGAGATCGAATAATTTATCAGCATTTCGGACATTATCCAATTCCAAAATATCCTGTAGTAAATATGCATTTCTCAATTCTTTCAGGTAATTTTCCTTTTCTCGTAAGCTTTTTGACAACAGTGCTTCCGGGTACATCCCATAAATCATATACGCATGCAGACGATGCAGAACATCCATTCCTCCATATTGTGCTTTTATTTCCATGACAGAAAGCGGAAAAAGCATGTTTGTGTTACTTCTGCCTGTTAATGGTGCTCCGACTTGTGAAGAAAGCCGAAAAGATGATGATCCGCTTGCAATGATGATTTTATCTTTAAAATTATCAACAAGAATTTTCAATGCTAAGCCTATATTAGTTATGCGTTGCGCTTCATCAATAACAATACAGTCATAATCCTGAAATGCGGATAAAATTCGACTTTTCTCGGTGGAACTCAATAAACGACGTAATTCCAGGTCATCTCCTTCTCCAAAATAAGTGTTGACATTCAGTTTTTTAATAACTCGCTTTATGAGTTCTGTTTTCCCGGCGCGTCTTGCTCCGTATAATAGATTTACTTTGCCTTTCGTGAGCAATATATCATCACTTTCGTAAAACCGTTTAATCCACATAGTAAAATAATTTTTGTGCAAATATACGAAATAATTTTAAATTCGGGAAGTTAAGTTACCGTATTTGTATTAATTCGGGAAGTTTAATTGCCAAATTGTATTGAATTCGGGATGTTGATAACCAATTTATCTATCTATTTTCAATCATAATGAAATCTACACTTAGCAATTAATATTTCGTCATCTTTTACCGCGTAGATTAATCTATGTTCCTTGTCAATTCTGCGTGACCAAAATCCTTTATATTTATGCTTTAGAGATTCAGGTTTTCCAAGTCCTGTAAATGGTGTCCGGAAAATATCTTTTAACAGGTTATTGATTTTTTTAGCGTATTTTTTATTGTTTTTTTGCCAATATAAATAATCTTCCCATGATTCATCAACAAATATGTATTTCATGATTCAATTAAGTCTTTTTGAAATGATGAGTCATTTTTGAGTTTTTCTATGGCCGAGTCAAGTCGGGTCTCATTCACTTTTGAAGATAATTCATGTTGCGTTGCTGTCAAAGCATTATATTCATCCAGTGATATTATTACCACCCCGGAGTTTTTACCACGATTGATAATCAATGTCTCAAAATTTTTTGTGACAGAGTCAAGGTATTTTTTAATGTTTTTTCTAAAGTCTGAAATGGTGGTTGTCAGCATAATTTTAAATTTTAATTAGTACATAAATAAGTACAAATATAAGTACAAAATATTTTAAATCCAAATATTTTTTCTTTTTTTTTTAAATTATGTTTATACCTGTATCCATTTTACTATAAAAAGCAAAACCCTATCTTTGAACCACATTATGGATTCAATCATTTTCATCAAAGGCATACTGATGGGCATTGCCGTATCTGTTCCGCTTGGTCCTATGGCCATGATGGTGGTTACACGCACCCTGAATCAGGGCAGAAAAACAGGCTTCTTTAGCGGGCTTGGTGTAGCCACCGCGGATACCATGTTTGCCATTGTAGCCGTTTTTGGATTGAGCGCCATCAGTGATTTTTTCTCTGAATATGAACTGGTGTTTAAACTTCTTGCAGCAGCTATTTTGATATTTCTCGGCATTCGGTTGTTTACCCAAAACCCCGCTGTTGAACGCAGAAAAGCCAGTACCATCCACCCCCGCAAGGCATGGAGTAATTACACATCCATGGTGTTGTTTACATTGTCAAACCCGGCTTTTGTTCTTGTGCACGGCGGTATTTTAGCTGCTTTTGGCTTGATAACAAAAGACATGCATTTTAATAATACCTTAATCCTGGTCATTGGTGTGGCATCAGGGGCGGTGTTATGGTGGTTTTTCCTCACATGGGTATTGTCCCGCTTTGGTAAAAAACTCAGCTTGCGGTATCTGTTGTGGGTGAATAAAATCGCAGGCATTGCCATTCTGATTTTCGGTTTGATGGTGTTGATGTCCACAACATCCCTGAAGTTGCCTATATAATAAATAGAGTCTGTCAATAAAGTCAGTGTCTGATTCATAATGTTCGAGTTCAAGGCTTGCGAAGTATTGGCAACCAGGAGTTTACTGGCGTAAATGACTGGTTGTCAATGCGAGCGTAACGTAGAAATCGGACATTATGGACGGACACTAAATAAGGTAACCGTTCACAGTTAAAAACAGTGGCTCAATTTAAATAAAATGGTGTTGGAAAAATTTGGTTCTATTGAATTAGTTGGCAGTAGGCAAAAAGGGAAATATCTTTTGCCAATTGCCAACTGCTTTATTGCCAAGTAATTTGCGATTCAAGTGTAATATTAACATAAACACTATTCATTTCATTTTACTTAGTTATTCGTTAAAGTTTCGGACTTCATATATTCCTAATATTGAGCTATATAAAATTTTAATACCATTTTACTTCAAAAGTTACTTAAGTAGTGGATATAGAAAAGGTAAAGCATCAGCACCATGTCCTGCTTATGAATAAATAATTTTTAAATAGCTTAAAATCAACAAATTATGAAAAAAATAAATCAAATTAACAGTTTAATAGTTTTAGCTTTAGTTTTAAGCTTTACATTTTTTAGTTCCTGTTCAAAAGAACGTATTGAGCCCAAAGAAGAAGAACTTAATAATTATGAATCTATGAACGATTATTTTAACACTAAAAAACAAGAAGAGCAGGAATTTGTAATAGATACATCAGGAAGTGGTCCTATTGTTGGAAATCAGGGAACAAAGATTTGGGCTTCAAAAGAAAAATTAATGTATGTAAATGGTGATAGCGTACATTGGCCATATACCGTAAAATTAATTGAACTTTATACTCCAAAAGATATGCTCTATTATCAAATGCCAACTGTCGCAGATGGTAATTTATTAACCACAGGAGGCGAAATTAGAATCAGAGCATTTAAAGATGGAGAAGAACTTGTATTACGTCAAAATAAAACATGGACAGTTGAAATGCCAAATGATAATCCTGAAAATGATATGAAAATTTATTATGGCGTTGAAAATATATCTTTTGTTGACTGGACACCAATTCCTGCAGGGGTCTTTGATACAACATCTTATGGATATACAGGCGAAATTGTAATACTTGGCTGGGTTGCATGTGGTAAAGATGCAGGTAATTTTACTTCAACAACTAACTATTCTTTTACATCAACAATAGATAATTTAGAAAATGTAAGCATTTTTATTTATTTCCCAAATTTAAAAAGTTTAATGCAGGTCTATAACCAAACTTCAGGAGCTTTACCAATAGGGGAGGATATTAAAATAATTCTGATGGGAATTAATGTCAGTAATCAGCTATTTTATTATTATGTGGAAACTCAGGTAAGTACAAGCAATCAAATTGATATTACTTTAACTTCTGTTTCAGATGCAGATTTAACTGCAATACTGGATGCTTTATAAAATTTATAAAATGAGATTATATAAGGTGGGAGAGAGGAAACAATTAAATGGTTTTTTTTAAATGTGTGGGTATTAACCCCGTTGAAAACAACTTTAAGAAATCATAAATCCGTAAATATATGTATATCAGTTATCCTGACCTTCAGGTCGGGGATTAAGCAATAGTAATCGGGCTTTAGCCCAAAACCGGTCAGGCATTTACAATCGGGACTGACCGAAAAATATTAAATTGATCTACATAAAATTAAATTATCTTGGTAAAACTCATATCCAAGTCAGTTGTTACAAGCATCCGCCAATTACTGTGGATGCCAAACCGTATTAAAAATATTTTTACTCTAACTCCTTGATATTCTGCCTAAAATTGAATATATCTTGCTTTGTATTTTCTATTGTTTTTCCCTCGTTTTCTCTTATAACGAATAACTATAATTAGATTTTAGTTCAAAATATTTATTAAATTAATTTCTTTAAAAACAGATTTTACATTAAATTTATCTATTACATCTGATATACTTTGAGTGATTTGTTCTGAACTTTTTGAAACTTTTTCAATTTGTTCAACTTTTTTAACACTTTTTACTAACATTATGTTGTTGATAAATAAGCATTTATGAAGTCCGAATCTTCAGTTATTAACCATTTATTATTAGCTGGAATGGTTACTAAACAAGCTTGAACTAACAGGCATGAAAATCCGGCCTTACAACAACATGTATTTTGAAATGCATTTTGTGATGGCTATTTTTACAAAAAAATTGCAATATGAACTGGATTGATCTGAGTATTTTTATTGTGTACATGTTAGCTTTGATAGGCATCGGGATTTATTTTTTGAAAAGGAACAAATCCACTGATGATTATTACGTTGGCGGACGTAGCATGGGGCCTTGGCATGTTGGATTATCGGTTGTTGCCACAGATGTGGGCGGTGGATTTAGTATTGGCCTGGGTGGCCTGGGTTTTGCCATAGGGATTTCAGGTTCCTGGATGTTGTTTACAGGGCTGCTTGGTGCCTGGCTGGCTGCTGTTTTTCTTGTGCCGCTGGTTTATAAAGTTGGCCTCAAACACAACTTTTATACCTTTCCCCAAATGTTGAATTTTTTCTACGATAAACGTGTGGCTTTACTTGCAGGCATTATTTCAGGCATTGGATACATCGGATTTTCAAGTTCTCAGATTTTGGCTGGGGCAAAACTGGCTTCTGCAACATTTGTGGATTTAAACCTGACCTGGGCATTAATAATCATGGGGGCTATAGCTGTGGTTTATACTGTGATGGGCGGATTAAAAGCTGTGATTTATACCGATACCGTGCAGTGGATAGTCCTTATTCTCGGATTGACGCTGATAGGAATTCCCATTGGATACCATGCTGTTGGTGGAATGAGTGAAATACGGGAAGTATTGCCTGCTGAATTTCTGCAGTTTGACAACATTACATGGCAGCGCGCTGTCAAATGGCTGGTTACCATTTTGCCGATATGGTTTGTCGGAATGACACTTTATCAGCGGATTTATGCTTCGCAGAATGCCAAAAAGGCAAAAAAAGCCTGGTACATCGCTGGTGTTTTTGAGTACCCCTTTATGGCATTTATGGGCGTAATCCTTGGGCTTTTTGCTCGTGTGGCGTTTGAAAACGGCATGTTCGAAGGATGGGGATATGATGTCACCGGAGGCATAGATGTAGAAATGGGACTGCCAATACTGCTAAGAAATACCCTGCCTGTTGGATTGATGGGATTGATGATGGCAGCTTATTTTTCAGCTATCATGTCCACGGCAGACAGTTGCCTGATGGCAGCATCGGGAAACCTCCTCAGCGATATTGGCATGAAGCTTTTTAAGGTTGATCTTAAAGGGAAGGCTTTACTCAGGGCTTCTCAAATACTCACCCTGGCAATTGGTGTTGTTGCCATCCTGATTGCTCTGAACCTGCAAAATGTGCTTGAACTTATGTTATATTCATATGCATTCATGGTCTCCGGATTGTTTTTGCCCGTATTGGGCATACTTGTTTTCAAAAAACCAGAACCACTAGCGGCAATTTTTGCCATGATTGGTGGAGGAAGTCTTACGGTTATTATGACATTTTTGCCATCTTTGCCTTTTGGTTTGGATGCCAATGTGTTTGGATTGACATTTTCCGCAATCCTGTATTTCGGATTGCATTATTTGATAAAACATAATAGGAGAACAAGACTTTATGGATAAAAAGTTATTAAATACCCTGGTTGATTTGCGAAAATCACTGCATAAACTCCCTGATGTTTCGGGCGATGAAAAGCAGACGGCAGCACGTTTGGTTGATTTTATCAAACAATTTCACCCTGATGAAATCATTGAAAACATCGGAACCTATGGATTGGCCTTTGTTTTTAACGGGAAAAGTGAGGGCCCTGTTACCATGATTCGCAGCGAGTTGGATGCCTTGCCTATAGAAGAAATCAATACATTTGCACATACATCTGTTGTTGATGGCACATCACATGTATGCGGTCACGACGGTCATATGGTGATGGTTGCAGGCTTGGCTGCTATGCTGAGTGAGCATCCACCCGAAAAGGGAAAGGTGATTTTGTTGTATCAACCCGAAGAAGAAACAGGAACAGGTGCTTTGAAAGTGCTGGCTGACCAAAAGTTTAGAAACCTGAAGCCCGATCACATGTTTTCCTTACATAACCTGCCGGGGGTGCCATTGGGGGAAATACGCTGCCGCAGTGATATTTTTGCTTCTGCTTCTGTCGGAATGATTGTGCGGATCAAAGGAAAAACGTCCCATGCAGCTGAACCGGAGAATGGGAATTCACCGGCCTTAGCTATGGCTTCGATAGTTCAGGAGCTTGAAACACTGACCGGTAAAATAAGCCTGAAGGATTTCAGCCTGGTTACCACCGTACATGTTAAGCTGGGTGAACGGGCTTTCGGTACCACACCCGGGTACGCAGAAGTAATGGCTACGCTGAGAGCGTATTACAATGAAGACCTGGAAAAACTTAAGCATGCGGCTGTTCAGAAAATCAAAACCATTGCATCACCTTATGGTTTTAAACTGGAATTTGAATGGGTGGAAGAATTCAGCGATACACAAAATACCAAAGAAGCGGTGAATGTCATACGTGATGCAGCGGATAAAAACAATTTACCTTATACTGAATTAAAATCCCCGTACAGATGGTCGGAAGATTTTGGTTGTTTTCTGAAAAATTATCCGGGGGCTATGTTTGGGCTGGGAGCAGGAGTGAATCAACCACAGTTACATAACCCGGATTATGATTTTCCGGATGCATTAATACCCAAGGGTACAGGGATGTTTTCTTCCATTGTTAAACAATATAATTTCAATTAATTGAATGTTTCAGACATCAACCGTAACCATTCACAGTATATTTATTTAACATCAATTTCTTAGTTTATACATTTTTATAATTTCTAATTGACCTAATTGACCTAAT
>JAYENB010000282.1:0-1714 GCA_034721855.1 Bacteroidota bacterium | reverse complement strand
TAAAGCCAATGTTTTCTCTGTGTGCCTGTATGATCAGTTCAATTTCTTCATCACTCAGCGAATCATCCAGAACCGCTTCTTCCTGCAATTCCATCAGGGTTTTTTGGCGTTTATGCATTTTTTGTGCATCGCGCTCCGGGGTGTTACAAGATGCAAACAAAATCAACCCACAACCACAAATTAAGATTATTTTCTTCATTGTTTTCTACTGCCGAAAAGAAAGAAAAAAGGGAACAGTCAATAAACCATTCCCTCTTTTTGGAATAAAAATCGTTAAGCAATTATTTAATCAAATTGATTTTCTGAGTTTTTACCCCGTTTGTTCCGATAACGCGGATAATGTAAGGCCCTTCAGACTGATTGCTCAGATTAAGTTTAACATTGTCGTCAACATTTTCATCTGAAAATATACGTTGGCCCATCATGTTAAATACTTCTATGTCATTACCTTCAACATTGTCAATTCTTACAACACCTGTTGAGGGATTAGGATAAACACTGAGGTTTTCAGTATTTATTTCATTAACGGCATTTTCATCAACGGTAAGATTCAGGCGAATGCCAACGCCTCCACGAGACCAGTTTGAAATGGTGAACCATTCTCCTGCGCTGGATCCTTCATTAAAGTACCATGAAGTACCCCAGGCACTGGCTGGCACTGTACCATCATAACCAATCATAAGTTCATTTTCTTCACCACCATAAAAGAACTCAACTGCAACTTTTACATTGAAAGAACCTTCTTCCAATACTACCGGAACTACAGTAGGAAATTCCAAGTCTATCCATTTATCTATAGAATCTTCAGTAATGTTTACCAATGAAGTTGTCATCACATCCTGCCATTGTTCAAGGTCAGCATCGTATTGCAAAACGTGACCAACAAGACTGGTTCCGGGATCTGTATTTGATGCAATATAAACAGACATTGATTTAATGGAATCAGTATCATCAAGTAATAAATAATCTGTACCCACCATGTCACCATCAGTACCACCATCTAACCATACACTTGGGCCGGTATATGAAGTCATATTACCCAAATCACGGGCTAAAATATCTTCAGTAATAAAAAAGTAAGTTGTATCAGCATTATTATCCGGATTTTCATCTGCGTCAATATTGATGTTATAGATGACGGTATATTTACCAACTGTAGGAGTAGCGGGTTTAAATTCAGGGGTAAGCAAGTCAATGGTATCTTTTTCTGTAACAGAAAGTGATTCACCTAAAGCTGATTCATTATAAATTTCAACACTATCGGGATCCAAAATACGTACTTGCAATTCAGGGGTATTATCCAGGTTACCACCGTTTTCTACTTTGGCGTTGAATACCATTACAGCGGTGTCACTATTGAATTGATTGATAGGAATCATACCATAGTGTGAAGAAATATGGAAATAATCTTCCTGTCCTGGAACGGTATAATCTATATATTCAAAGAAATTCATATATATACCCTGGAGTTTCATGTCAACATCAAAATTATCAACGATTTTTATATCGTCAATTTCCCAGCCGTATCCATATCCGCCTATACCAGTTTCAGTGGTTTGCCAGCGGAAACGCAGTGAAACATTACTTTCGTTTGCAATGTAATCGGTAAGGATAATTTCATAAAAAGTATCACCGTATGCATTTCCTTCCACACCATCATTCAAAAGAATCTCTTCTGTAAAGGTAGCTCCACCGTCAAGGCTAATATCCAAAT
>JAYENB010000281.1:0-8792 GCA_034721855.1 Bacteroidota bacterium | reverse complement strand
AATTGGATTGAAGAGCTTTCACAAAATAACAGTGATACAACAATTGATTGGTCTGATAAAAAGGAAATATTGTGTAAGATAGAATCATTTCCTTCTGTTGAGAAATTAAACTCTATGCATCAAAGAACGTTAAAAAAGGATAGTATTATATTATGGCATTACTTGATTGATTTGATAAGTAAGAATTAATATGTTAAAGCCATCCCTTCGCAATCATATACACATTGCCAAGTCGCACAAAAAGCCAACGCTTAATTCAAAACTTGTCAAAGAGTTTTACAGGAAAGTGCCTTGAGGCGCAAAACTACACCATATACGAGGACCGTTAAATTTTATTTGGAAATCCATGTTTTATTGACTACATTTGGAGTGAGATGGTTGTGTTGAAATGGGAATGTGAATCCCGACTGTTTTGTTACCGATAATGAAATAAAAATGTATCCCAATCCTTGTTCTGAAAACATGTATATTGAGGGATTAAAAAACAGTGATATCCCTTTGAATTATGCGATAATTAACACATCCGGGATAAGGGTGTTTTCCGGAAAAACCAATAATAAAAGCATTGATTTTAAAGGTAAACTGAACGATGGATTGTATATTCTTGAATTAAATACCTTTTGTCTTTCAGTGTTCTATGAACGGTTACGAAAAAAGATACAAATTATTAGAAGTTAATCCCCTGACATCGTATATTTTTTCCTTCAGCCAAATTTCCCTATCTTTAAGCCTGTGAAAAACAAACACCTGACACATCAAGGTCTGCAGGCTTTTATTGAATTGCTGGACAACAATGACGAGTTGATAACAATAAATCAACCGGTATCGCCTGACCAGGAAATCACAGAAATTGCCGACCGCATAATGAAACAACCTGACGGGGGCAAAGCCCTGCTGTTTGAAAACAACGGCACAGATTTCCCGCTTCTTATCAATGCTTTTGGTAGCACCGGACGCATGAGAACCATTATGGGCGAACAACATCCCGGCGAGGTGTTCCCAAACCTGTTTTCCATAGCAGAACAGTTAAAACAGGGCGGTGGTTTACTCAGCACCATCCGTCAACTCTGGCCACACCGACATTACCTGAAAGTTTTCCCAAAACACAGCACTAAAAGGGGCGACTGTCAACACGTGGTTGATACTAACCCCGACCTTGGCAAATTGCCTGTGCTTACCTCCTGGCCTTTTGATGGAGGTCCGTTTTTTACCTTGCCTATGGTGTTTACCCGGCATCCCGAAACCGGCACACGCAACATCGGCATGTACCGCATGCAGGTTTTTGATAAAAACACAACAGGCATGCACTGGCATCGTCACAAAGGTGGTGCAGCACATTTTAAAGCATGGCAGCACAAAGGAGGCAAAATGCCCGTAGCTGTTGCGCTGGGAGGAGACCCGCTTTACACATACCTTGCCACAGCCCCGCTTCCCGAAAACGTGGATGAATTGCTGATGTACGGCCTGATTCGTAGAAAACCGGCTAAATTGGTAAAGTGCATCACCCAGGACATTGAAGTGCCGGCTGATGCGGATATCATTTTGGAAGGCTATATTGATACAAACGAAGCATTCCGTACCGAAGGTCCCTTTGGCGACCATACCGGTTTTTATTCTCTCGAAGACATGTACCCGGCATTCCATCTCACGGCCATTACGCACCGCAAAAATGCTGTGTATCCGGCCACCATTACCGGCATCCCGCCTATGGAAGACCTGTACTTTTCAAAAATCACCGAAACGCTGTTCAAACCGGCCATTAAGATGCTTATTGCACCGGAAATGGAAGATTTTCATCTTCCTGCTGAGGGCACAGCACACAACCTGGTACTGATGCATGTCAAAAACAGTTTTCCGGGAAGCATTCATAAGACAATGCACACCCTGATGGGAGCGGGGCAGATGATGTTTTCAAAAATATTGATTGCTTTGCCATCGGATGTGGAGCTTACCGATTACCCTGCCGTCATTGACCACGTGGCTGCATGTATTCACCCTGATAAAGCCATCATTTCTGCCGGCCCCGCCGACGAATTGGAACACGCATCCCCACAACCTGTTTTTGGGGGGAAACTCATGCTTGATTTGAGTGAACATTTACCGGACACAGCCCCCAAGCCTCAATTTGCCAGCGATGAGAATAGCATCAGGTACGGCAATATGCTTATTCGCTATGCACATCAAGAAGATGAACTTCAGCATACCCTTCCTGACAAGGGTGTTCATTGCATTGTTTTTGTGGATGTGCCTCCATCTGAAAACATCTCGTTGCTAATATGGTGGGTGCTGGCCAATATTGATCCGCAAAGCGATATTGTGCGGAAGGATAATGCTTTGCACATTAACGCCAGGGTGAAACCCAAACAAGCTGGCAGAAAAAGAAAATGGCCACAACCTGTGTTGTCATCAGATGATACCATCCAGGCTATAGACGAGAAATGGGAGGCTTTGAACATCGGGAAATACATGCCTTCACCTTCAAAAAAAACGATAGCACGATTGCGAGATAGCACGATGGGGTGAAGGAACGAAAGCACGATTGCACGATAGGGTGATAGACCGATGGAAGAAGATAATAAGATGTAAATAAATAACATAATCCACTCTATGAAAAATACGAATATATTATCGCCATGTTAATCACTATGTACACGAATCCAGACCAATGGAAATTATGAGAATTCCATTTAATCATATATCATCTCGCTATCGTGCAATCGTGACTTTGCGGTGAATAGTTGCAATTTTGTTAACAGTCATGGTGCATTGTTTGAAAATTGATTACCTTTATTGAAAATTAACCAATAGTTATGCATGAAGACAAAATAGAAAAACTCATCCGTGAAGGCTATGATTTCAATATGAGCCTTTACGTTGACAGGGGGATGAAGTTGTTTTCTTCTCATCTGGGGCCTTTCGTGGGATATGCAGCAATATGCATAGCAATCAATATATTTGCCGGGTTTACAGGCCTGGGGGTTTTTGCAACCATTGTTGTAAACGGACCGCTTATCGCCGGGTTTTTTATTGTTACCAATGATCTTGTGCGCAACAAAATTCCCAAATTCGACATGTTTTTCCAGGGCTTTCAAATCTTTTTGCCCTTGTTTCTGGCACACCTGCTCGTGGGAATATTTACATTTATTGGCACTCTCCTGCTTATTATTCCCGGAATATACCTCGCTGTAGCCTACACTTTTACTATCCCTTTTATTGTTTTTCTGAAATACGATTTTTGGGATGCCATGGAAGCAAGCCGCCGGGTAATAACCAAAAATTTCTGGCCTTTTCTTGGCTTTATGGTTGTGATTTTATTGATAAATTTTGTCGGGATTTTACTGCTTGGAATAGGTGTGCTGTTTACCTTACCTGCTACCTATTGTATGATTTACGCAGCTTTTGAAGATATTGTTGGAGGGGCTGTAAATTCGACTGTTAACAGTCAGTAATTGTTTTTTGCATCAACTTATTTTAAGAAGATGCCCGGATTCTGGAAATTAATTTATCCGTGCTTTCTTTATCAGGCTTAAAAACAACATCAGCTTTATTGTAATGGGGCATCCTTCTTTTGTACAGCTTTTCTATTATATTATCGCGATGTTCTTCTTTCATGTTTTTCAACAGCGGCCGTTCTTCATTGTCTTCAGTCAACCGCTTTTGTATAACATCAATGCTGGTATCCACAAATACCAACACACCATATTCCTGCAAGGTAAATAAATTTTGTTCGGATTCCAGTATGCCGCCACCGCACGCCATGACAAATGCATCATTTTTTTTCGATGCATGCACAAGCTGCCGGGATTCTATTTTCCGGAACGCTTCTTCGCCGTCATCGGTAAAAATACGGGCGATGCTTTTTCCGCAAACCCGTTCAATTTCGTTATCTAGGTCAATATACGTCAGGTTTAGTTTTGCTGCCAGCTTTTTGGCGAGGGTGCTTTTCCCGGCTGCCATAAAACCTGTGAGGTAGATTTTCATCAGAGCTCAAGTTTCATTTGGTTATCAGATTTATCTTCATTGTTTTCTGTAGTATCATGCATTGCTTCATCTGTCTTTTCTGCCTCCTCCGGTTCTTTATCCAAGGGTTCTGTGAATTCAACAGATTTTATTTCAGAGGTTGTCAACCGTTTCCCCCTGGCTTTATGGCTTTTTACTGCAATGAATTCCTCTGCATCTATAAGTTCATCATCCTTGTCTTTGTGTTTTCCGCCAAACTGTATTTTCACTTGTGGATATGCATCATCACACAAGGCAATAAGTTTAGAACCCTCCTCTTCATTGATGAGATTTTGTGCCGTACTGATATCATCTGCCTGGAAACGCTTAAGGTAATAATATCCCTGGCTGTTGTCGTAATGGATAGCGGTATATACTTTTTCCGGCTCGTATTTTTCCACCCGAATCACTTCAGGTTCAAAATGGTTGGTCAGGTCAAAATTGGTAAGCCTGTATTTTCCATTTTTAAGAAAAACTATAATTTTATCATCGCCTGAAAATTCACCAAGGTATTCACCCCGCTTGTCCACATTCAACCGTAAAATATCCCAGTCAAAATATATTTTTCTTCCGCCAAGGGTGGATACCCCTTTTTGTTTCATGGTAATTTTATGGATATCATGTTTTGTCATGATGTTTCCTTTGGTTTGTTTTCCTTTAATGGCAATCTCCTGGAAATCAAACTCAAGGATAAGTTTACGCAGTTTGGGCTTTGGCTTCAGATACACTTTTATCAATTCAGCTTCTCCGTTTGGATTGGCACTGAAATACAAAACTTTAGACTGTTCTGTTCCCTGTGTCAGGTCATACACTTTATGCCTAGTTACACTGGTTACCGGAAAACGTTTGATGTAACTCATACCCGTTTTACCATCCCTGTAAACAATATTATAAATTGTACGTTCATCGTTACGCTTAAACCGTGCTACATGGATGATGTTTTTCTCAATGAAAGCTTTTTCAGACACTTTTGTCACCACATATTTCCCGTTTTTCATGAATACAATGATTTCATCAATGTCTGAACATTCGCACACGTATTCTTCCTTTTTCAAGGCTGTGCCTACAAAACCTTCTTTATAATCGGCGTATAATTTCTGATTGGCAACTACGACTTTCTGAGCCTGGATGTTATCAAAACTGCGTATCTCGGTTTTGCGCTCCCGGCCTTCTCCATATTTCTTTTTAATATTACGGTAATAGGTTATGGAATAATCAATGATGTTATCAATGTCATGTGTTACCGCTTTGATTTCATCCTTTATACTGAGGATGTTTTTTTCAGCTTTGTCGGTATTGTATTTAATGATACGTTTCATCCTGATTTCCAGGAGTTTCAAAAAGTCATCCTCCGTAATCTTTCTAACAAACGTATCCTCAATTTCGCTGCTTCGTTTTTTGATGTGATTCAGTGCTTCTTTGGTTGTTTTAGCTGATTCATAGGGTTTGTCTTTGTATATCCGTTCTTCAATAAACCAACGTTCAAGGCTGGCCATAAACAATGCTTCCTGCAATTCGTTAAGCCTGATTTGCAATTCCTGTTTCAACAATTGAACGGTATTTTGTACCGAAAGTTGCAGGATTTCGCTCACGCACATGAATCTTGGACTATCATCGTCAATAACACAAGCATTGGGCGATACGCTCACTTCGCAGTTTGTGAAAGCATACAACGCATCAATGGTTTTATCAGAAGATATGCCTGATGGTGTTTGAATCAGTATCTCAACTTTATCCGAGGTATTATCATCAATTTTCTTTATTTTAATTTTGCCTCTGTCATTGGCAGAAATGATGGAGTCAATTACCGAGCTGGTGGTTTCCCCGTAAGGAATTTCAGTGATTTTTAATTCCCTGTTTGAAACTTTTTCAATTTTGGCCCTTACTTTGACCCTGCCACCACGTTTGCCATCGTTGTATTTAGAAAAATCAGCCATTCCGCCGGACTGAAAATCAGGTAAAACCTGGATATTTTGTTTTCCTTTGAGTGTGTCAATGCAGGCATCAATCAATTCGTGAAAGTTATGCGGCAGTATTTTGGTGGATAAGCCAACGGCGATGCCTTCAACATCCAGGATAAGCAGCAACGGAAACTTAACGGGCAGAGTAACGGGTTGCATATTACGCCCGTCATACGAAGGTTTCCAGTTGGTAGTTTTGGGATTAAAAACCACTTCATTGGCAAATTTTGTCAACCGTGCTTCAATATAGCGAGGTGCTGCTGCGGTATCACCTGTAAGCGTATTGCCCCAGTTTCCCTGGGTATCTATCAGCAGGTTTTTCTGGCCTATTTGAACAAGTGCATTCCCAATGGAAGCATCTCCGTGTGGATGATATTTCATAGTATGGCCTATGATGTTGGCCACTTTGTTGTACCTTCCATCGTCAAGCTCTTTCATGGCATGTAAAATGCGCCGCTGAACAGGTTTCAATCCATCATAAACATGGGGAATGGCACGTTCAAGAATAACATAAGATGCATAATCAAGAAACCAATTTTGGTACTGACCTGTAAGTTTAGTTACCTTCTCTTCGTTTTGATAGCCTTCCTGCGTTTTGTTTACTTGATCCTTATCCATGTTATTAATCCGTAATTTCTTCGTAACTTCTCAAATTTTCAACAATAAAATCCTGCCTGTCGGGCGAATTTTTTCCCATATAAAACCTAAGCATTTCTTTAACCTTGTCCTGTTTTGTCAGTTTGACCTGTTCCAATTTGAGGCCATCGGTGATGAAATATTTGAATTCATCGGGCGAAATTTCCCCTAATCCTTTAAACCGTGTGACTTCCGGTTTGTCTTTTAATTTACGTGCTACTTTATCCTTTTCCTCTTCTGTATAAGCATACAAGGTTTCTTTTTTATTTCTGACACGGAACAAAGGCGTTTGCAAAATATACAGATTCCCGTTTTTGATGAGATCAGGGAAAAACTGGAGGAAAAAAGTAATCAGCAGCAAACGGATATGCATGCCATCCACATCAGCATCAGTGGCTATGATAATATTCCGGTACCTTAAATTTTCTATGCCTTCTTCAATATTCAAAGCTGCCTGCAACAGGTTAAATTCCTCATTTTCATAAACCAGGGCTTTTGTTTTACCAAAACTGTTCATTGGTTTTCCTTTGAGCGAAAACACAGCTTGTGTATTGACATTCCTGGCCTTTGTGATTGAACCGCTCGCCGAATCTCCCTCTGTGATAAAAATAGAGCTTTCGAGGCGTTTTTCATGGTTTGTGTTGAGATGCACACGGCAATCCCTCAGTTTCTTGTTGTGCAAACTAACTTTTTTAGCCCTTTCCCTCGCTACTTTTTGAATGCCGCTTATGGCTTTGCGTTCTTTTTCATTATTCTGGATTTTCTTTAGCAGTATATCAGCGGTTTCAGGATGTTTGTGCAGGTAATCATCCAACTGGTGCTTTATGAAATCATTGACATAGGTACGTATGGTAGGCCCTTTAGGCCCCATGTCCTTACACCCCAGTTTTGTCTTGGTCTGTGATTCAAACACAGGGTCTTCCACTTTTAGGCTAATGGCTGATACGATGGATGTTCGAACGTCAGAGCCCTCAAACCCTTTTTGATAAAAATCTTTGATGGTACGTGCAATGCTCTCTTTGAAAGCCGTCAGATGTGTACCTCCCTGTGGGGTATATTGCCCGTTGACAAAAGCATAATACTCCTCGCCGTATTTGGGAGCATGCGTAAGCGCAATTTCAATATCCCCGTTAGACAGGTGGATAATGGGATAAAGCGGCTCCTGGTTCATTTTGTTTTCAAGCAAATCACGCAAGCCATGACGGCTGAAAAATTTTTCGCCGTTAAGTTCAATAGTAAGCCCTGAATTCAGGAACACATAATTACGCAACTGTTCAGCGATGTATTCTGTCTGATAATTATAATCGCCAAAGACTGCTTCATCGGGACAAAATTCCACCAATGTACCATTGCGTTGGCTGGTACTTATCACATCAGTTTCATCCTTGAGGAAGCCTTGTTCAAAACACACCTGTTTGCTTTGACCTTCTCTGAAAGCGGATATTTTAAATTTTCCCGAAAGGGCGTTGACAGCTTTTATCCCGACACCATTCAAGCCGACGGCTTTTTTAAAAACCTTTGAATCATATTTAGCCCCGGTATTCATCTTGGAGGCTACATCCACCAGTTTTCCCAGTGGAATGCCACGCCCGTAATCACGCACACTGAGGTTCCCATCCTTAAGCTGCACTTCAATTTTTTTGCCAAACCCCATGGCAAACTCATCCACAGAATTGTCAATGACTTCTTTCAGCAAGATGTAAATCCCGTCATCATACGAACTGCCGGCACCAAGTTTCCCGATATACATGCCCGGGCGTTTCCGGATATGTTCACGCCATTCCAGGGTTTTAATGCTGTCTTCTGTGTATTTTGCATTCATAGCCAATAATCCAATATTGACACAAAAATACAGAATAAACAAGCAAATTATTAGTGTTTGCCCGAAAGGTTATCAACATTTGGGGGTTGAAATACCAACAATGGAAAATAATTTAGTGTAACTAGTAGTTCGTTCTTTAATTAAGAAATGCTATACTAATATTTTATTTACCTTACTCCACAACCATATTTTCACTGTCCTGCACAGCACCGTTTTCGAGATAATAAACAGTGTATTGTCCCTGTGCAAGGCCGGAAACCTGCACACTTTGTTGTCCATCATCCGTAAGGTTTATGGTGCGGACGGGCTGGCCGTAGATGTTGTTGATTTTGATTTTACTGCCTGCTGCCTCACAATACACTTCTACGGTGAAA
>JAYENB010000280.1:0-1739 GCA_034721855.1 Bacteroidota bacterium | reverse complement strand
GAAGCAAAACCATTGTGGCAAGAAGCAAAAGAATTGAATTTGATTTTTAACTCTATTTATAAAAAAGTAAGTTAACATTTTACACATTGGGATTTGGGTATTGATTAGGTCAATTAGGTCAATTAGGAATTATAAAAATGTATAAACTAAGAAATTGATGTTAAATAAATATACTGTGAATGGTTACGTTTTTTATTTAATATTTTAAACAAATTTGGTTTTTACGAATTATTAATAACGTTAAATATAAATACTTAATAGCTTATAATTATAAAATCGTAAAAATCATTCAAAATAAATCACGATAAATATATAATTTATGAAAATATCAACGAAGAAGTTATTCTTCACTCGCAGCCTGACGGAGGCCGGTATCCTGCCATTGGAGATGCTGTGCTGTTTGTCCGCACGGCAGATTGATTGGCAATGAAATCCTGTCCGGGCGGATAACAACAGCCGGCAGGCCCAATGGCAGATTTAGGCCGGAGGCAGAGACCATGCCTGATATGAGCAACATGGCTCCCGCTGCCCTGATAAAAAACAACTTGTATTGGTTATGGTTGCTATTATGCCTCATCCGTTCCTTTGAAGTCAATTTTTTAAATATTGCTTTTTTTTGTTTCTGCGGTGAGGAGTTATTATTGCTGATATGCGTTTAATTTTTATATTTACACTAATTAGTGTCTGTCCATAATGTCCGATTTCTTCGTTACGCTCGTATTTAAAACAGTCTTTTACGAAAGTAAACTTCTTGGTTTTAAATACTTCGCAAGCCTCGAACTCGAACATTCTGAACGAGACACTGACTGTATTGACACACACTAATTATTTTCAAATAACGATGAAAAAATTACGAACAGAAGACATTCCACGGTTGAATAAGGAAGCGTTTAAATTGTCAAAAAAACTACCTGTGGCCATTGTGCTTGATAACATCAGAAGCCATCACAACGTAGGGGCTTTTTTCAGAACAGCAGACGCCTTCCGGTTTTCTCAACTCATTCTTACGGGCATCACAGGTTGTCCCCCGCATCGTGATATACGCAAAACTGCCCTTGGTTCCACCGAAACTGTGGACTGGAAATACATAAAAGATACCAACGAGGCTGTCCGCCAGTTAAAATCCAAAGGGTTTAAACTCTTTGCCGTTGAGATATGCTCAAAGGGAACCGCTTTACAGGATATACAACTGGATATCAATACCCCGGCAGGGATTATTTTTGGGAATGAAGTACACGGGGTTCAGCAGTCAGTTATTGACATGTGCGATGCATGCATAGAAATTCCACAATCTGGCACAAAACATTCCCTCAATGTAAGCGTAAGCGGCGGCATTGTAATGTGGGAAATTTTCCGTCAACTGAAAGGCTCATTACTTGAAGATTAGCAACAACAGGGAAAACTGATGTAAAATCAAAGATAATGTTAAGCCTTCACAGAACGCTGAAATTGGAAATTAGAAATTAGAGGTTTACAAACTAGCGGAAGAATTGTCTGATTTGGTTTGGTACGATTTTGACAAGTGGAACAAAAAGGTTCAAAACACAGTTGGTTATCAGATTGAATGGAATTTGAAACTTGAAATTTGAAATTTAGCTGAATAAACAAGCCCTGTAACTGTTCACATTTTAAAATTAAATAACTGTTAATTGACCTAATTTCTAATTGCTCTAATTAATCTAAAAAATGACCAATAAAACTAATTATTAGAATGATTGCAGTTGCTGTTCCGGAATTAA
>JAYENB010000279.1:0-1754 GCA_034721855.1 Bacteroidota bacterium | reverse complement strand
GTATATTATGAAAAAACCCATTTTAATTACCTGCATGTTTTTATTTGTCATTGCAAATATGGGTTTTGCACAAAACAAACCAAGTTTTGAAAAAGTTACTATTGGTTCTGTTGTTACAGATAGCTCTAATACATTTGACAGCAACTGGGGAGACTATGATAACGATGGTGACCTTGATTTGTTTGTTACCACATCATTTCCATCTGAATCAAACATTCACGCAAGGCAATATTTGTTTAAAAATAATTGCAACGGTGAGTTTACGCATGTTAAAGCTATACCGGGTAATATTGCCACAGATGTAGGTCCTGCTCTTACCTGTGTGTGGATTGATTACAACAATGATGATAATTTGGATTTGTATTTTACACGGTATCCAGGCATAAATTGTTTTTACAAAAACAATGGCGATGGCACTTTCACAAAAATAACAGAAGGCCCTCTTGGAGGAGAAAATGAACACTCAACCGCTGTTGCATGGGTAGATTATGATAATGATGGAAATTTAGATTTATTATTTCCAAGCCCAAGTGATGCGCTTATTAGTATGTATAAAAATAATGGAGATGAAACATTTACAAAAATAGTAGATAACGATATTGTAAATACACATAACCCCTATTCTTCTGCTTCAGCATGGGCTGATTATGATAATGATGGAGATATGGATTTGTTTGTTACTACAAAATGGTCATGGTATAAACAAAACTATTTTTTCGTTAATAATGGTGATGGTACATTTTCAAAAAATGATACAATAACAATTGCTAATGACAACAGGATATCAAGAGGCGTAAATTACGGGTGCGCATGGGCTGATTATGACAATGACTGTAATTTGGATTTATACGTTACAGGGCATCATGAATATGATTATTTATATCACAACAATGGAGACGGTACATTTACCAGTATTTCTGATGGTCCTGTTGTAAATACTTATGCAAGAGATAATGGTGGACAGGCCTGGGGAGATTATGATAACGACGGTGACCTTGATCTTTTTGTTTCTACTTTTGGTAAAAATTTGTTTTTTGAAAACAATGGAGATGGTACGTTTACAAGAAATACAGATTTGATAATTGCAAATGATACAGCCGTGGAATCTTATGGTGCTAGCTGGGCTGATTATGACAATGACGGTGACCTTGACTTATATGTACCCAATGCTTTCGGGAGCCCAAGTAATTTTATGTACATTAATTTGTATGAAAACAGTGGGAACACAAATCACTGGTTTAAAGCCACTTTAAAAGGCAACATAACAAACCGCATGGCAGTAGGAGCCAGAATATATGTAAAAACAAATATTGATGGTAATGATACATGGCAAATGAGAGAAATAAATGCCAATTCTGGTTATTTAGGCGGTGGCGGAGGCGGTGTAACAGGTACCGTTGCCCACTTCGGACTAGGAGATGCTTCTGTTATTGATACCTTAAAAATTGTATGGCCCACTTCCGGTATTACTCAAATATTTACTGATGTGGATGTTGACAAGCATGTAAAAATATTTGAAGATGATAATAATTTGTATCCTGTAAAGCCATGCACGCCTGAATTACCTCCGAGAAATCCGGGATATATTACTGGGAAGTTATATTACGATGTGGATAGTAATTGTGTATATAATCCGGAAATTGATGTTCTCGATATTGTTGTCCCATCCGGCGCGCACGCAGAGATGGGAATTCCCGGGGCAAAAGCCGGTAAACACATCATCGTCGAGAAACCCATCGACGTTACTCTAAAAA
>JAYENB010000278.1:0-1759 GCA_034721855.1 Bacteroidota bacterium | reverse complement strand
TTTTTATAGAATACGTGCAGCCGGCAGGCGTTTCCGGGGAACCACAGCTTCAAATTTCCGGCCTTTCATGGTTTTACCGCGGCGTGGATGCGTTGGTTGGAGCATATCGTAATGAACGTCCTACCGGTTTTGGTGACAGCGACACTTGCGAAGTGAATGTCAATTGTGCAGAAGGCGCCAATTGGCAGGAGGAAAAACACAGCGTTGCTCTAATATATATCCCATCCGGGACGTATGGTGGTTTTTGTTCCGGTTCACTAATTAACAATACAGCCAATGATGGAACACCCTATTTTCTGACAGCTTACCATTGTGGTGCAGACCAAACCAACCAGGACCAGTGGGAATTCTATTTCAATTTTGAATCTCCAACCTGCTCAGACCCTGCGGCTGAACCTGATTACAATGATATTATCGGGGCAAGCAAGATAGCTGCTGGAAATCTAAGTGGTGGTAGCGATTTCCTGTTGTTGGAACTCTTAGCTACACCACCATCCGGCTATGAAGTTTATTATAACGGGTGGGACCTGACTGAATCGAATATGTATTCAGGTGTAACCATTCACCATCCTTCTGCAGATGTGAAAAAAATCAGCACATACACTGAGCCTCCTGTACAGGCTACTTGGTCAGGTGCTATGGTCAATGCTCATTTAGAGTTGAGTTGGAGTGCCACCACCAACGGCCACGGTGTTACCGCAGGTGGTTCCAGCGGAGCGCCATTGTTCAACGCAAATGGTTTACTGGTTGGAACCCTGACGGGTGGCGGGGCAAGTTGTACTAACCTTGATGCACCTGATCTTTTTGGACGGTTTTCTTACCATTGGGACATGAATGGGACTGAACCCGAAAACCAATTAGCTCACTGGCTTGACCCCTTGAATACGGGTATGTCGGTTTGTCCGCCTTATCCTGATTCTATAGGCATGGTCAATGCCGGTTTTGAAATAAGTGATACATTGATTGCAAACGGAGGCAGTATTACGGTTACCGATACCAGTGAAGGAAACATGTATGCCAGGCATTTTTATTTTCCCGGTGGTTACCCGCACACATCTGCGCAAGCTGTCCAGGAAGTTACTTATAATGAGTCCGGGTATTACGATATTATCCTTGAAATCGGTAATCTAAATGATACATCCGTTTATTGTGCCGAAGATGCCATTCATGTGTGTTGTGATGAGCCTGAATTGGATGTGGATTTTACGGCCAATTCCCAGTACACCATTGAGGGCGCTTCACTGAATTTTTACAACATGTCCACCGGACCCATTGATAGTGTGCACTGGTATTTTTCCGGTGCTGTCCCGGGAGAGTCCCTTGATGAAAATCCTTCCGGCATTATTTACCCGTATTTTGGTGATTATCCTGTGAGCTTGTGTGTTTATACCCCTGATACAGCCTATTGCTACAGTAAAACGGATTACATCCATGTGCAGGAAAATTTTTATGCTGACAGCCTGAGTTTTTACGCCAATGACAACCTCACCTATACAGGACATGAGGTCAATTTCTATTCGTATGTCAATACATCACCCATGCCGGACAGCATTCACTGGTATTTTGAGGGTGGAACACCGGAGCATGCATGGGCACAGGATACAAGTTGTTATTTTAGCAGTGCGGGGCATTATGATGTGTCAGCCAATTTTTATTTTGGTAACGATAGCGTTGAGGTCTATAAAGATGATTACATGAACGTTTACTATGATTGGTTTGTGGTTGAGATTGATACCTGTATCAATGGAATGCAACCTGC
>JAYENB010000277.1:0-1767 GCA_034721855.1 Bacteroidota bacterium | reverse complement strand
ATCAACAATGAACACAGCCCGGACGGTGTTTGTCCCTTTACCCGGATGCAGCATTCCAAGTTTCATGGCAACGGAATCATTGGCCGCAACAATGGGGAATTTAATCTCGACATCAAGCGTTTCTTTTATCCATTGAACCCATTTTATATGAGAGAACACCTGATCGATGGACATACCGATCAATTGACATCCAAGCTCATTAAACGCATCATACCTTTTTTGAAATGCGACAAATTCTGTTGTGCAAACCGGGGTAAAATCTGCAGGATGACTAAACAGCACAAACCATTTTCCTTTCAGATCACCCGGGATATTCATTCGTCCGTGCGTCGTTTGAACTTTCAATTCCGGGAATTCATCTCCCAATAAAGGCATGTTGATTTTTGTTTCTTCCATCTTTTTCTCCTTTCTGTGATACAATTCAGCCCAACACTAAACAAAAGTCGGCATATTATCCCTAACTTGATTTGTTTTTTTTCTTGTCCTTTTTAGCTTTTTTTTGATTTGCCCGTTTATTCTTATCTTTTTTTCCGCCTTTGTCACCCATTTTGTCCTCCTTGTTCTACAAAAACAACGATGTTTTATTATACCACAATCAACGCGTAATTCAAAACTGGAAAGTCTCAGAATTGTTCCTATACTTTCCTTACTGGTCTATAATTATAAAAGCAGGGCATGTACGGCCTTTATTTCCCGGTTGACTCATTAATCATTTTCTTCGTAATAATATGAGTAGTCAATCCCTTTCATAAACATTTCACGATCGTTTATTTTGGAGCTAAGAGCTTTCTCCAAAAGTGATTTTAAAACACTACTTTTGGTTGGACTTAGCATCATTGCGTTCATGTAATCTGACTTACTTATTTTACTCCAGTCAACGCATTTTTTGAGTCGTTTCTTTAGTATCAAATCCAACCAAATTCTTGCACTTCTGCCATTACCTTCCATAAAGGGGTGCGCAATGTTCATTTCAACATATTTCTCAACTATTTCATCAAAAGTGGTTTCAGGCATTAATTCAATATTTTTAAGAATTTTGTCAAGAAAGTGTGAAACCGCAAATTGAAATCCTCTTTTTGAAATGTTTTTTTGCCTGATTTGTCCTGCAAAATCATATAGACCGCCAAATAAGTAAGAGTGTATTTGTTGCAATCCTTTGGTGGTGCCAACCTCAATACTGCTTATAAAAGAACTTTCAAACAGAGAATACGCCTTTGTTTTGCTTTTTCCGTCAATGCTTTCATCGTTAAAAGTAAACCATTCAATAAAACGATTTGCTTTTTTGCCCGGGAACTGTTTCCCTAACTGAATTATCCCGTTGTAGTCCAACACATCTGACAATCGCTTTTTGCCATCAGGCGCAAGAAGTTTCAACTGGGTAGCAGCACTAACCACTTCACTGTTTTCTTTCTTTAACTTGGCTTTTAAATATTTCCAATAGTTGCGGGTTTTGGAATAATCATTTTGATCGGTAAGCACAGCAACAATATCTAACACAGAAAACCGCCACTTAGCTTTATCTTCATCCCATATGGCACGAACTTCGCGGTCGTCAAAAAAACGAATAGTTATTTTCGTATTACTCATTGTCTAAAAATTTTCTCTTAAATTTTTATGTTCAAAAAACTGTGCCGGGTTTGAGGTACTGTCAAGCATTTTGTGTAAATTGAGCCAGAGCGGGAAGATAACTTTTCTTCCCGAACGGCGCGCACTTCCAACCCAATTCCATCTTATAAGCCACAAAACATAATAATAAATATGCCGACT
>JAYENB010000276.1:0-9040 GCA_034721855.1 Bacteroidota bacterium | reverse complement strand
ATTAAAAGATGAAGCAAAACCATTGTGGCAAGAAGCAAAAGAATTGAATTTGATTTTTAACTCTATTTATAAAAAAGTAAGTTAACATTTTACACATTGGGATTTGGGTATTGATTAGGTCAATTAGAAATTATAAAAATGTATAAACTAAGAAATTGATGTTAAATAAATATACTGTGAATGGTTACCATTATTTTTTGTGTGTTCTGAATATATCTACTTATAATGTGATCATCCCATCTCGGATTGTTACACTTATCTTATTGGAAATGCGATAAATCGCATCCCTACTGTGCACAATCATTCCATTTCACTATTACACTATTTCTCTATATCCACCAACCCGCGTGAGGGCGGAGGCGGTTAGCCTGCTGAAGATGAACCTTACAGCCTGCTGCTGTGGCAGAGCGACCAGCGGAAGCTCCTGCTCACAGCATTGCGGGATGAAGGCGAAGCAAAGCAGCTAAAAGCCGCAGACCGACCCTGATTTTTAAGGCTGGGCAATTGAACTTTACGAAATTTCGGAACTTTCGTAAAGTTTTTTTCGCTCCGCCTTAGAAAACAGGGGCACGCCCAGTAAATAATAATTACTACCTCCATCACTCTATTACACGCTCTCCACATCGTACCGTCTTGCTTGCTTTCGTTCTATCATTTTTTTACCAGTTGAAGTGCTTTTGCAAGTTGTTCTTCTGGCGTCAACTCCGAATTATCAATTACACAGGCATCATCAGCTTTTTTCAAAGGGCTGACTGCTCGCGTGGAGTCAATCCTGTCCCTCTTTTTAATGTTTTCCAAAACCGCTTTAAAATCCGTTTTTATTTCCTGTTCCTTTAATTCTTTAAAACGCCTTTCCGCCCTTATTTGTTCTTTTGCCGTCAAAAATATTTTTACATCAGCATCAGGAAATACCACGGTACCAATGTCACGACCGTCCATCACCAGGGATTTGTTTCGTGCCATTTTACGCTGCAGTTTTACCATTTTCTGTCTTACTTCAGGCACAGCGCTCACGTCAGACACCAGTTTGCTAATTTCCATGCTGCGAATCAAGCCTGATACATCCTGGTTATTAAGCATGGTATAGTGTACATTGTTTTGTTTAACAAAATCGATGTTTATATCAGGCAGGGCTTGAATCAGTTTTTGCCGGTTTAATGTATCCTTTTCATCAAAACACCCGTGCCGGAGAGCATCCCATGTCAATGCCCTGTACATTGCTCCACTGTCAACATAAACAATGTCAAGTTTTTCTGCCAGTTGCCTGGCAAGGGTACTTTTACCGCAAGATGAATGACCATCAATCGCTATGACAAAGGTTTTCTTTTCCATAAGTGATGTAAAGATAACAATACCGTTTTGTATCCGTGTACAGGATAGAAAATTTGTAAGCGTTCACGGTTTGAAATTAGAATAATAAAATCAAAAGCCAAAAATAAAGAGTTAGGGGTTAGGAGGAAAACTTTTCCTAAATCCTAACTTAGATAAACCTCGTAGGTTGAATAACCAACGGGATAAACTGGAAATCCTAAATCCTAATTTTTAAATACTAAACAAATTCAAATTTTCAAATTTATCAATTACCAAAACATTTTCTTACCAAACTGTTAGAATTTCCTTTGAATTTTGGTTCACCCCGTTAAATAATTTTTCTCCAAAAAATACACGAATATTAGAAGTAAGGTACTAACACCTTATCTTGATTTTGAGGAAACGATAGATTTTGCTATTATTATATCCTTTATTTTTGTCTTTTGACTTTAAATGTTCTGTGAACTGGTACGAAAATTTTTGCTTAGTGGATTTATTTAGAGTCTGTCAATAGAGTCAGTGTTTAGTTCAGAATGTTCAAGATTAAGGCGTGTGAAAATTTTAAACCGCAGCATACTAACGTATTCGAGGATTTAAAATTTGAGCTACAACGAAGATATTGGACATTATGGACAAACACTATTTACGTTTGATGAATGCCCCCATGTCAGTGGTAATTGATATGGTATGACTGGTGCCTGCCATGTGATAACGTCCCATTCCGTATGAAAGCATAAATTTTGATATTTTGATGCCGGCACCAATAGAAAATCCGATCATGCCGGGCCTGTTGCTTAACGCAAGTTCTTTCCTGCGTTGATAATTGTATCCCAGGGCAATAAAAAAATTATCGGAGGGAACAATTTCAACCCCCAGAACTATATGCCTCAACATTTCATCCCCCACCTGACCCATTTTGTTGCTGAAACTGGTTTCATTGTTTTCGTCTTCATCGTCTTCAACGGTAATTTGTGTAGATCCCAGGGAGCTATCGTATCGCATTTTCCATTTGGTAAGCTGGTGCATCCCCAGGCTTACACGGAAGGGAGCATGTGGAGTTTTGTATGTTACTCCGGCTTGTAAATCAAAAGGGAGGGGTTCGCGATTGTCATCTGTATAGGTTGTGAGCTGAAAACCCAGGTTTTTTATGACAATAGAAGATGAAAAATTTGAGCCCTGCTCGTGATAATTGACACCTGCATCCAGTGCTAATCCCAGTGATGTATATCGTTCAAGGTTTGAATAAATGACTTTCATGTTACCACCAATGTTCAACGCCGAATCCCATGCCAGGGGGCGGGCATAGTAAAGATTAAGAGCGTATTCATCAGCATAAAAGTTGCCGTTGATGATTCCGGCTTCATCGGCACGGATAAATTCGCCGTAATTCAGATAATAGATTCCGGCAGCCAGTGTGCCAATGCCATCAATATGATGCGCATACGAAGCGTAACCATAATTAATATCAGCAATGTAATTGGAGTAATTCAATGCCACATGCTGGTGCATGTTTTCATTCAACAACGCCGGATTGTAATAAGCCATATTGAGGTCATCATCATACAAAGAAATATTGGTGCCACCAAGAGCAGCAACACGTGCAGAATTGGGAAGTTCAAGAAAAGCATAGGTATTATCACCACCCACCTGTGCTTTACCGGCAATGCTTAGAATTACCAGCAGCGTAATCACAAAAAATTTATTCACCATGTTCGTCATTGGGTGCAAAAATAAAAAAGATATTTACACTTTTCTCATTTTATTGATACCCATCGCTTTGAGTAAATAGATTGGCAGCGATTTTTCGGGATCACGTTTTTGGAGGTTAATGTACCATCCTAATTTTTTCAACACCGGCACTTTGTGTGTTTCCACAAACTCAATGAGCGTACCTTCGGGAGCCTGAATGTATGAAAAATGCCCGGCAGCTTCACCCATATCAAAACTATCAGAACTGTCAACAGTAAAGGGGAACCCTTTTTCTTTCACTTCCTGCCGTAAGATGTTCATGCCATTGATATCATAACAAAGATGGATAAATCCCGGGTCTCCCCACATGCGATCTTTAAAAATATCTTCAGGGTCTCTTGATCTGACTTTAATAAGCTCTATTTCGGAAGGACCAAGCAAGGGTGAAAAAGCACCTTTTCGTGTTTCACTGTGTCTGAGTAACACACGACGGATTTCTTCCTTACCTCCGGGTACATCACTGAGATCATTAAAATCCCCTTTACGGTTGTACACGATATCATCATAACCAAGGATATCATGGTAAATTTTCATGGATTCCTGGATGCTTGTCACGCCGATACACGCTCCAAAAACACCACCATTGCTATGCTTAGTCAAAAAATGTTCGGTGGTTTCAACAAACTCAAACAGGTTATCATACAAATCATGGACAAAAAAATGTTTTTGTCCGGCTGGATTGTGTGTAATTTCACTTAGGAGCTTAACATTTTTAGCTTTCATGTCGCTGAAAGCCTTATCAATATTCCGGCATTTCATTTTCACTGCACTGATTCCCAAATCTCCGAGCAACACAGGTTCTTTTGGCATTTCAGGTGTTTTTCCGGTATGTTGCCATACTTCAAAACCTCCGCCGCCTTCCATGTTAATTGCAAGGGCAGCATGGCGCTCCCGTGGTTCTCCACCTGTATATGGCAGCATGAATTCTGCTACAGCTTTTTCTTCAAACACCTTGATGTTCATGTTGAAGTTTTTGATGTACCAATTCCAGGCTTCCTTTATATCAGGGACGCCAATTCCGACTTGTTGAATTCCACTGATGATTTTTGACATAATTATCTGGAATTTATTTTATTAGCAAATTTATAAAAAATAAAAGGAAGGTATTTTCTAAAATAAACCATCAAAAGTTCCTTTTTTCCGATCAGCACATCTTTCTTCCCTTTTTCAATGACTTTCCGCATTTTTTGTGCGCATTTTGCAGCAGACATGCCATTTGATTGTCCCGGATCCATTTGTCCGTGTTTTTGCCCGTTTTCATTAATGGCAGATAAAGAAATGGGGGTATTAATGCGTCCTGGACAAATTATGCTCACTGAAAGTCCGTCTTTGTGGTGTTCCAGGCGCAGGGATTCAAAAAAACCATGCAGAGCAAATTTTGAAGCAGCATAGGCAGAGCGTTGATGAAAACCAAAACGTCCGGAAATGCTGGAAGTAACGCCAATTTTAGGATGTTGAGTCTGCAATAAGGCCGGCAATAATTTTTTTGTCAGCAGAATGATGCCAAAATAATTGATCTCCATAATTTTCCTGTCAATAACAATGCTTGTATTGATGGCTTTACCACGCTGAGAGATTCCATTGACAAAAACAATACGATCAAGTGATTTGTGTTTTTCAAGCATCTGATCTGCTGATTTTTCAATTTCAGCGGGGTTTTCCATGCTGAAAGTAAACGTTTCAACGGTTTCAGCAATATTTCTACACAATTCCGCAGTAGCATCCAGCTTTTGCTGATCAAAATCACACAAAATCAAATGATTTCCCGGTTGTGCATACTCAAGTGATAAAGCATGCCCGATCCCGCCGCCAGCTCCTGTTATAACAATAGTTAGTCCCATAATTTTATGTGCAAACATACTTAAATTCTCATTCATAGCCACATACCCACCAGTAAGATGTCTCTAAATACGTATTTTTACTGACACATGAAAAAAACCCTTCCGGCACGGAAAGGTTTTGGGTAATTTAAAAATGTTCTTTTTATTGTCCGGGCACAGAAGCAGGTGGCTCATCATTTGTTGGTGTTTCCGGGGCAGTCTGTTCAGTTGGCTGAACACTCTGTTGTTCATCTTGATTTTCTGTTTTTTGCCGTGGAATGGCAAAACTGGCAAACAAGCTCAATACAAGCACTGCTATAGCAAGTCCCCAAGTTGCTTTTTCAAGAAAATCGGTTGTTTTTCTTACTCCCATTACCTGATTGCCCTGCCCGAAAGCAGAAGATAACCCACCACCTTTGGGATTTTGTACCAACACAATGAGGACTAAGAGAACACACACTATCATTAAAAGAACTGTCAAAAATACGTACATTGTCAATCGTCTTTAGATAATAATTTGTTTATTTTTTCAATTTGATTTGCAAAGTAAACACTTTTTTGTGGATATTTCAAACTTAATTTTTTGTAAGCGTTGAGGGCTTTTTCATAATGTCCCTGCCTGACGTATATTTTTGCCAGTGTTTCTGTTATCAAATCCTGAGAATCATCAAAATCAGGGGTATCATATAAACTTTCTGCCGTAGTGTTATTATCGGGTTTAAAATTATAACTGCTTTTTTCAGTTTGAATAAATTTATCCAGCAATGCCTGTTTTTTGGTTTTTGCACTGGCTTTATTTTGCATTGTTTGTAACCGCACTTGTTCCGACTCCTGGTTGTATTTCAGGGCTTCCATGCTGTATTTTTGTTCGGGGACAGCATCAAGCGGATTAAACAAAAATATCTCATCCGAAGGAATGGAATCATGTTCCTCTTCGTGCTTACCCTCAGGTGGATTTATTTTTTTTTTTAGTTCTTCAAGGCGTTTTTGAAGGACATCACTCAAATCCGATTCAGACGGATTTTTATTGTCTTGTTGTTCTTCGGGGGAAAGGGATGTTTTCTTTTTGATTTCCGGAGCTTGCTCTGTGGCACCAGATGTACTTTTGGGGGAAGAAGCTTGTTTTTCTTCTTTGTCATCTCTATTCGAATCAGGTTTTTTCTTTTTGGTGTGTATAGGTTCGGTTTTATCAGCCTCGGATGTCTTATCGTCTGTGTTTTCCGTTTTTTTCTCCTGGTTTTTGATGGAAAAATCGTTCATGATAATCTGGAAAAGACGGCTCCGGTCAGGCGCATACGTAGCAGCAATTTTCAATTTATTTTCAAAGCGATGATCATCAATGTTTTTCAGATTTCTGGCTAATAATATCCAAGCAGTTTGGAAATACGGAAATTCTTTGGTGAGTTCGTTGATTTTATTCAGACTTTTATCGTCGAGTTTACTCTGATCTTTTAAGTATGTATTTAACACATGTTTTTGCATAACTACCAGTTTACAACGGCTTTATTAAAAATACTTTCAGTCAGTTTATCAACAATTTCTTCGATGAGATCGGTTTCAACTGAAGTAAGGCTTTTAGAGCTTGAATAATCAGAAAATTCAGAAAATGTTTGTTCAAAATTTTGTGTTTCATCGGTTCTGTTCACAAATTTTATTTTTACCGTTATCGTCAATCTGTTCAGGGCTGCTGTTTCATTTCCCTGGTATGCCCGGGGAGTTATTCTATAATCCGTAATTTCTCCTTCAAATTCCATATCGGCCATATCATTTACCAGGTTTAAGCTGGTTTGTTGAACAAACCTGTCTTTGAGTGCTTCAGTAAAGGTATTGCTCAATGTTGGCTGCACCACAGGAGCTCTGTTGGGAAAATGCTCTACCCTGATGGTTTTTGCTTCACCAATGCTGGCTCCGGTAAAAGAATATCCACCCGACACACATCCTGACAAAACCAGGATTACAACAAACCCTATTACATATACGGTATATGATTTAAAAAGTTTCATCAAGCCTCAATATTGTATTCTTTTATTTTACGGTAAAGCGTTCTTTCGCTGATACCTAAGTCTTTAGCTGCCACTTTCCGTTTGCCACGATGTTTATCCAGGGCTTTTTCGATGAACCTTTTTTCCATTTCAGCGAGGCTCAGGTCTTCATCCACCAACTCCTCTGTATCTTCAATGTCTGTATCATTCTTAAACGCACTCTCCGGAGCTTTGTTACCCTCTGGTTTATTGATGTGATATACATCTTCCTGGTCATATAATTTATTCAAAATTCCTGCATTGCTTTCTTCTGTACGTCGTATGGTGTCTGGATTATCACGCATCAATTCATGAACAATTTTTTTGAGATCATTCATGTCACTTTTCATATCAAACAAGATTTGATACAAAATTTCCCTTTCAGAATTGAAATCCTTTTGATTTTTAGGCAGAATACGTGCCGGCAATCGTGTTTTATCTATTTCAGGAATATAAGTTTTGAGGGTATCTGCATCAACAAGCCTGTCCTGTTCAATGATAGACATTTGCTCCGTGATATTTTTCAATTGCCTGACATTGCCGGGCCATCTGTATTTCAGGAGCATTTCTTTGGCTTCAGGTATCAATTTTAAGGATGGTATTTTATATTTTTCAGCAAAATCAACCGAAAATTTCCTAAACAACAGGTATATATCGTCCTGTCGATTTCTCAGGGGCGGTATATATATGGGCACTGTATTGAGCCGGTAATACAGGTCTTCTCTGAATTTGTTCTTTTCAATGGCTTCCAATAAATCAATATTGGTAGCCGCAACTACCCTTACATCGGTTTTATGTGCCTTGGATGATCCCACTCTAATAAACTCTCCGGATTCCAGTACCCTGAGCAACCGCACCTGTGTTGATAACGGCAATTCTGATACTTCATCCAGAAAAATGGTTCCTTTGTCAGCCACTTCAAAATAGCCTTTCCGGCTGTCTGTTGCCCCAGTAAAAGCTCCTTTTTCATGTCCAAACAATTCACTGTCAATGGTTCCTTCAGGGATAGCACCACAATTAACCGCTATAAAAGCACCGTGTTTGCGGTGACTAAACTGATGAATAATTTTGGGAATATTTTCTTTTCCAACACCGCTTTCACCACTCACTAAAATAGATAAATCAGTAGATGCTACCTGTGTAGCAAGGTCAATGGCCCGATTCAATTCATTTGAATTGCCAATGATACCGAAACGTTGTTTTATTGTCTGCAAATTCATACCAAAATTTTCATCAAAATTAATAAAAAAAACAATTCATCAACCAAAATGGCAGTGGTTTCGCCAAAATGACAGTTAAGTATTAACATTTTTTCCAAAACTCCGATTGGAAAAAAGTCGCCTTACTTCGATGCTTCAATCCAGTTCAGCACATCGCGCCGCTTATTTTAACTATAGCTCAATACATCGCAGGACAAGTGGTGTAGGAAAAATGTAATACTAAATTGCGTTCAATCCCGTCTATCGCCGGGCAAGCATGTAATATTAAATATATTTATTTTAATTTTGATATTCTTGAACAATCTGTATTACAAGCCATTAACCTGTCCCTGAATTACCAGGGCTGGCTGGATGAAACTACTACACCTGAGAACAACATTCTCTTAAGCATGGAGTATAAGTTTTAATGTTTTTTGGGCGTGCCCCGCCTCCGTACCTCCGGCGGGTCGGGCTATCCGCTTGTACTCCTCGCCTCCTGACGTCGGCTGTGGGGTACCGCTTCTATCCCTCACGCAGAGAAAAAACCACCTATTAGGTTGACCATCATAAAAGGTGATGATTAAATACTATGCTTAAACCTTGATAAAGGAAGACTTTAATTGCCACAATTTTCGGACATTGGAAAAGCCACGAATTTGGGATTAATTACCGTCATGCGTCGGTACAGGTGGGTTAGGTTACTGCAGATTGCTTCGCTACGCTCGCAATCTGTTGAATCATCTCATTATTTGGTTTATCTGTACTACTCTGCCCTGAAGGGCGTAATAGGGGGTGGCTGAAGCCCCTAAACCCCGCCCTGAAGGGCGGAGTAATTGGGCTGAAGCCCTGATTATAGCTATAAAGAGCTTTTTTTTGGCTAAAACCTTAAAGCTTTTTGATTCCTCAATTGCTCTGTCCTAAATTGCTCTGTCCTCAATTA